>JBAWVR010000030.1:0-9264 GCA_037147155.1 bacterium
CCTTATTATAGTAAAGATGGAGTCTTGATATGTTGTCAAGACCGTTCCAAAACAACAACAGAAAGTAGAGGCTACAGATGGGCGGAAAAAATCATCAGCCGTGCAATCACTATCTCGGTGAATCCACGGCACTTTCCCGAAACATCAGTTTGGCTCATGCCAGGCTGGAGTTGGGGAATGTCATCCTCGAGGATATCATCCTCTCGGAACTCAGCGGTAAGCGGGGAGTTACCAAGTTGCTGATCAAGCGACTTCACGCCTCCTGCGACCACATCCAGAAAGCTCTGGTTGATTGCGAAAAACTTCGTCAGAAAATGAAGGACAACAACTTTGTTGATCTTCCTACACTGGCGACAGCAAACCTGAATGAGATTGGCAACAATCTCGTCCAGATGGGCATGGTCAGCGAAAGTCACTGGACTCATGTTTCTGGTGTCATGGAAAAAGGCGGCTTCAGATCTGTCCTGACGTTCTTTGAACAAGGTTTGAATGATTTGCTTTCCAAGACCAGAATCCTGATCACTTCTATCGAGGAAATCAAAACCCAGATGGAATCCGGCTTGACCAACGTTATCATGGAAGAAAATCGCGAGGGAAATATCAAGATTGCCTTTGCGGTTCTCTACCAGACATGGAATAACTTCGAGCAACATTTCATGGCTTCCAGCATGCTCTCAACAGAGCTCTGGTATCGTCACAAGAATCACAGCTCAATCTACTACGGTGTTCTCAAGGAAAACACCATCTCTGCCTAATTCAATGTGATTAGGCAAAGCAGCGCCACACGGCGCTGCTTTTTAAATTATCACTTTATTAATATCTTCTTCAGTAAGATTTAAATATGAAACTTGTGGATCACAATAGTGCCGACCGACTTTAATTTTATTATCAACAATTTTTAGAACTAAAACTAGTGGCGTTCTGTATAATTGTTTAGTTACTGGGTCAGTATAACTTTCAACTAGTTCAACCATAACAACATTCTCTCCTTCAGCTATATTTTTTATGTCGTATTTTCTGTCCTTAATTTGGTAAATATCTTCCAAATCTACATCAAAAGACTCTGAGTTCTCCGCTCTTTTTGACGCAGGAAATAGTGTACCCTTAATTGACTTGTACATCCAAGTCATTGAGTAATCATCAGACAGTTTATTAAGTGCTGATTTTGAATCACCCTTAATTTCGTCATTTAAAACCTCTAGTACTAATTTAATATTTTTTGATGAATCAGTCATGAAGTAATTATAGCATTATTATATAATATTACATCTAAACAAAAAAACAGATTATGTATAGCTTATAGCCCGCTTAAATTGGCGGGTTTTTTGTTTTTGTTGTATAATTATGCAAAACCACTGAACAAAGTGGCTAATTTTTATGAAAAGAAAAACTAATGTGTCGATCAAGACGATTTTTAGCTATTTTTATAAAGGTGTTGAAAATTATAAGGCGCTAACAATTACTTGTTTCTTCTTGTATTTGTTTAGTTACATCGCGGATTCAGTAGTGCCATATTTTTATAAAGATTTCTTCGATACCATGAATATGGCTGACGAGAAATTTATTCTAGCACCACAGCTGGTCAAGATAATCTTGATCATTGCCTTTTTCCATTTCATGAATTGGATTCTCTTTAGATTTGGTTCTATCATAGTTAACATTACCGAATCAAGGGGTATGGTAAAAATGCAACAAATGGCTTTCAATTACTTAATCGACCATTCACACAATTTCTTCGCCAACAATTTCACCGGTTCTCTAGTTCAAAGGGTGAACAGACTCAGTCGCTCATTTGAGAAGATTATGGACATGTTATATTTCCAACTCTTACAGCTTCTTGTGATTATTGTTAGTGCGATTTGGATTACATACTACACTTCACCGGCAATATCTTATATTATTTTGGGTTGGGTAGCTTTCTACACTGTGGGCGGTATTATTTTCTATCGCTGGCGCCTAAAATTTGATTCCGAACGCGCCTCAGCTGAATCAGAAACTAGCGGTTTGTTGGCTGACAATATTTCCAACTATCAAACTATCGCCTTGTTCTGCACTGCGGAGAAAGAAAAACAGAGTTATCGCGACACCTCAAACAACCTATCGAGAATAATTACCAAAACTTGGAATTGGAGTGCTGTTTATGATGGTTTCCAGTTTGGTCTCATCTCTGTTATCGAGTTTATAGTTTTCTATTACGCTATCAAATTCTGGCAAGTCGACAAATTAACTGTTGGTGGTTTTGTTATGATTCAAATCTATGTTATTTCTCTGGGTAAACAATTATGGACTGTGAACAGAGTGATTCGTGACATATTCGAAAGTATTGCAGATGCTGAAGAAGGTGTCGATATGATGGAAACACCCCACGAAATACAAGACATACCGGCTGCAAAAAAACTTGAGGTGACTGGTGGCCAGATTGAATTTAATGATGTGGTTTTTAACTTCAATGAAACCAGGACTGTTTTGGATAGAATAAATTGTCATATAAAAGCAGGGGAGAAGATTGCTTTGGTTGGGCCATCTGGAGCTGGCAAGACTACTTTTGTTCGTCTACTTCTACGTCTCTACAATTTAACCCAGGGTCATGTTTTTATTGATGGTCAAGATATTCAAAGAGTATCTCAAGAAAGTCTACGCAAAAATATCAGTCTCGTACCTCAAGATCCAGTACTATTCCATCGAACATTGATGGACAATATTCGCTATGGTCGTTTGGACGCAACAGATGAAGAAGTTATTGCGGCAGCCAAACTCGCGCACTGCGATGAATTTATTGAAGTCTTACCTGACAAATATCAAACTTATGTTGGTGAGCGTGGAGTCAAACTGTCTGGTGGGGAAAGACAACGCGTAGCCATAGCTCGCGCAATTTTAAAGAAAGCTCCAATTCTTATCCTTGACGAAGCAACTTCTAGTCTTGATTCCAACTCGGAAGCTTTGATTCAAGATGCTCTGGATCGTCTGATGGACAACTGCACTACTATTGCTATTGCCCACCGACTCTCAACTATCAGTAAAATGGATAGAATTATTGTGATTGATGGTGGAAAAATTGTTGAAGAGGGAACTCATACTGAACTGTCTCACAAAGAAGGTGGCTTGTACCACAAATTGTGGACTTTGCAGGCCGGCGGATTTATTTTGACGAGCGAGGAGCGAGTGAAAGAGTAATCGCTTTCACGTCGTCCGAGTCGAAGTCAAACTACAAGGTATTAATATCGCGCAGCTTGCTGCGTCAAAGGTGAGTCTTCGAATCCTTTTGTGTCCAGAGCTTGCTCTGGGGTTTAATACCTTTTATTCAGGAATAGGGAGTTATCTATTTAAAAAAATAAAACCCCTTAAACTAATTATAATTTTAGATAAGGGGGTGTATGTATTCAGGATGTCCTACTATTTCATTAGCAATTCATGCAAACTCGAGTTTGAATTCGTAGCAAATTTTGCAGCATAGTAAACTGCAATTAAAAACAAAGAAATAGACGAGACTATGATCAGACTATAAAAGAACATCTTGGCCCCTCGCTGCATTTTTTTAAGCATCGATACCACCTCCTCTCTTACAGATATATTAGCACACAAGATTAAAGCTGCAATTGTTGCCATTTTAGATAAAATGTTATAATCTAATATTATATAAATATAATTAAAATAGCAAAAAATGCCCAACAATAATAACGCAATATCAGAAAGATTGGAGACAGCTAAAAAAATTCTTGATCGTGGTGTCGTAGTTGGTGTTCTCCCTGACAAGGAGTCTTTTCTTCAGAGGTTGGCTAGTAATGAGCCTATGAAAATATATATTGGTGCAGATCCTACCTCTACAGCTCTGCATCTCAGTCATGCAAAAAATTATATGCTGCTTGAAGAATTCAGAAAACTCGGGCATGAAGTTTATGTACTTTTTGGTAATTTTACAGCAAAAATCGGTGATCCTTCAGGACGTTTGACTGCCAGAAAAAAATTGAATGATGAAGAAGTCACTAAAAATGTTCAGGGTTGGATTAGACAAATTAAACCACTTATGGATTTTGATGCGCAAGTAAATCCACCCAAAATTGTCTATAATAATGATTGGCTTTCAAAATTAACTATGGCCGATGTTATTGAATTGGCTTCAAATGTAACAGTTCAACAAATGATTGAAAGAGATATGTTTGCTAAACGCATCAATGAAAAACAACCTATTTTTCTTAATGAGTTTATGTACCCATTAATGCAGGGTTATGATTCTGTGGCATTGGATGTTGATGCTGAATTGTGTGGCAGTGATCAAACATTTAATGCTTTAATGGGTAGAACACTTTTAAAAAAGTTAAAACAGAAAGATAAATTTGTCGTAACCGTAAATCTCATGGAAAATCCAATTACACACGAATTAATGTCAAAAAGTCGTGGAACTGGTGTTTTTCTAGATTATGATGCATTTAATATGTATTCAGCAATTATGGCTCAACCTGACGAAATGACACAAATATTTTTGATCAATAATACAAGAATACCAATCGAGAGAATAGAGGAAATTATTAAAGCAGAGAATCCCAGAGATGCAAAAATGACCGCTGCCTTAGAAATTGCAACCGTTTTTCACGGAAAGGAATCAGCAAATTTGGCTCAAGAAAACTGGCTAAAGCAATTTAGCAAGAAAGAAATACCTGATGAAATACCAGAAGTAAAAGTTGAGAGTGGAGCATTACTGTTGGAAATATTGGTTAATAACAAACTAGTTGAGTCCAAGAGCCAGGCTCGTCGTTTGTTTGAAGATGGAGCAGTTAGAAATACTGTTGACGATGAGAAAATTACCGACCCACAATTCAAAGTGACCGAAACCATTGTCCTCAAAGTAGGTAAAAAGAATTTTATCAAAATACTTACAAAATAAATCAAAAAACATTTGGCATCACTGCCAAATGTTTTTTGTTATGAAGTATTATCTTTTTGTAGGCCATTTATCTAAAATTAAATCCAAAACATCAATATATTTTAATCTAGCATTTTTCCACTCAATCTCATTACCATTTTTACATGTATCAAATAATTTGTTTAACTCTTTGTTGTTATAATAAGAAGTTTGTTCCATCATTTGATATATTGCGTTCTGGTTTGGGTCTTTTCTTTCATCGTTATTAGATAATATCAAATCTCGGTACTCTTCGCATGGTGTTGTAACATCAATTGCAGAACCTTTAATACTTTTGCACATCTTTGGATAGCCAGATAATCCTTTTATCATCTTGCCATACATTGCAGCAATATGAAATTTCAACCCCATTCTTTCCATGACTTTTTTTGTGAGTAATACATATTTGTGTTCTTCTATTCCCAAGGTTATCAAAATATTTTCGTATCCACCTACAGTCCCAAGATGTATGAAGTCAGCAACCATTAAGAGTAAAGACATTTTCATTGGGAAGGAAACGCTTTTATATACACCTTCCTTTTTATAAATATATGAAATATCTTCTTCTGCCTCATCAAAATCCTGATCAGTTAGGTAATGTGCGACCAGAAAAGCAGTCTTAATTATACTATCCTGCGAGAATTGATCCCTCATAACACCTTTTTTTGAGTTATAGCCGAGGTTTTCTAAGAACTTTTTAAAAACAACAACTCTTTCCCTAACTGCAATCAGGGTTTGGTTTCTAGCATTATATGAATCAAGATCACCCAAAACAATTTGTGTTTTAAGACCAGCTTTTTGAAGCTCAATTATTTTTAGCATTTCCGATATACTTCCTAGATGTGGATTACCGCTCATCCCGAAACCAGTAGTGATGATTGTTTTCTTACCATCTTTAAGTTTTTTTGCAAATACGTCACCATCGTGGTGACAAATAAATTTCTTTTCCAGCGCCTCTATATCTAATGTCTTTAATGAAAAGTTAATTTTTTTAAAATCAATAGGATTATAGTTATGTTTTCTTATTAATTCACTATAGTAAGAATCATTAAAAATGACATTGTTTTTCTTCATAATTATGAATAATATACAAAAAACATTACCTCTGCAAGCGGTTTTTTAAAATCATTTTAGTCTATTGACATTTCGACAAATATATGTATAATTGCTAATAGAACAAAGTATGGGTTATAAATAGTTTTTTGTCACAAACCAACAAATATATAGGAGAAAAAAACATGAAACTCAAACAAATCTTGTTTGATCGAATCTCAGAAAACTGGCTGGATGTAAGTCCTGAAAGATTCATGGGCTTCATAAGACCTAAAATCTCTCAGTCCCTGGGTATCGAAAGACTCCTGGAGATGCTTAAGAACGGCAGGGTGTTAAACGTCAAGTTTGGCACTGATCCAACCAGTAGTCAGCTCCACATCGGTCACGTGGTTCCAATGATACTGGTTGAAATGTTTCAAAAGGCCGGACACAATGTAGATTTCATAGTTGGAGATTTTACAGCTATGATCGGCGACCCGTCTGGCCGGGACACCTCTCGTTCAGTTCTTACACGTGAACAAATCAATGAGAATATGAAAGGATTCTCAGAGCAAGCTGGTTTATTCATGAATATTAAGAAGATGCGAGTTCATCACAACTCGAAATGGTTGGATAACATGCGTCTATCTGATATGTTTAGTCATTTACAAAAAATCAACGCCACCGCAGCGATGCAACGCGATGATTTTCGTAAACGGGCTGAGAAAAACCAGGCAGTAAGCATGGCTGAACTGATGTATGGCCTACTAATGGGTTTCGATTCTCTCGAGTTAAACACCGATGTTGAGATTGGAGGGCTTGATCAATTCTTGAATGTAGCCCAGTGTAGAATGCTAATGGAAAATGCTGGGGTGGTTCAAGAAGTTGGTCTATTCACTCCAATCATCGAGGGAATAGATGGAACTGGACGGAAGATGAGTAAAAGCTTCGGCAACTCTATTCCTATCATGACAACCATTGAAGATAAATTCGGTCGAGTGATGTCTATTCCTGACCATCTAATCTTTCCCTGGTTCAAAGCTTTCACCTTTGTCCACGAGGACGAATTGGAGGAGCTGGAGTTATTTATTGCCTCTAATCCTTTTGAGGCAAAAAAAATACTCGGTATCCTACTAATCGCGCTCGAGACAAAGGACCTTGAAAGTGGAGAAGCAGAAAGGGTTAGATTTGAAAGGAAGTTCTCGAAGGGTGCCTTCAGCGAGGAAGACTGCGAGAGCATCACGGCAATGGAGAATATCTTTCAAAGCTTGAGACCGTGTTTCTCTTCAAACAATGAATTGCGCCGATTGTTTCAGCAAAAAGCTGTCCGAATGCTTGACGGAAAGATTCTTGATGGCAGTGAGACAATTGGTGGTGTAGTCCGTGTTGGTAAAAGACGAATTTTTAAAATCCAGTAGGATAGGAGGTAAAAAAATACCGCGTGCAGTTACCATTGGTGACTTCATGCGGTTTTATTATACAAGATGGAAAAAATAACATGAAAATATATATGACTTTCCAAATTAGTAATAATATGGTACTGTACTGTCTATAAGCATATGAAGAAAAAAGAGAAAAATGATATTTTTGCAGAGTCTTTGTCTATGCCGAATCTAATATATGAAGCAATATATAGAATAAATGTGAGACATAATTTAAGTGAGAGTGAGTCATTTCATGTTTTTCGTGAAGTTCTTAGTATATTTGATAATGTTGAAAGAGGTACACAAATGGGTATTTTGCTAAATGGATTAATGGCCAAACATCCAACGGTTGAAGAAGTCGTTGGCTTTATTAAGGCTGCATTATCGATTGATGGAATTGATTTAACAAAGTTACGACATTTAAATCTTGGAGGAAATAAAAAAATAATTGCAGTGGCCGGAAGCGGAAAGAAAGGAATAAAAACAACAAATATCTCCTCGTGTGCCTCAATTGTTGCAGCTTCACTCGGTGCGTATGTTGCAAAAACATGCTCAAGCTCAACCTCATCAATTTGTGGATCTAGTGATTTTATAAAATATGTTGGCGCCAATATTGATATACCATTTAAAAAAATGACTGATGTTCTTAAAAAAACTGGTCTTGGTTTTTTTAAAATCGAAAATAGGATTAAAAAATTTGATTCACTTTATGGGGGAAAGTTTTTTGCTCCGCATATATTAAGTTTTGGTTTAGCTGGTTTATTATTACCTTTTAAACCAGATATTTTGCTGTATGGTTTGTCTCACCCCAATGTTGATTTATCAGTGAGAGTATTTAATCATCTAGGTTACAAAAATGCAATGATTGTATCTACAACTGACAATGGTATTCATTTCCTCGATGAGGTTGGTGTCTTTGGCTCAACATCAATTGTGGGTATCATTGATGGTGTAATTGGTAATGTTAAAACGATTCAGCCTGGAAACATACTTAGATTACCTCGATATGATAGGACTTCGATTTGTCCCGGTTTTAATGAAACTGATAACGTTAGGAAAAGTATACAATCACTTTTAGGAAAAGAAGGCGGTGCAATCGAAGACATGATTTGTGTCAATGCTGCAACAATTCTTTATTTAGCTGGGAAAGTAAAAAACATTACGGAAGGATACGAAAAATCAAAAAATTCAATAAGGAGCGGAAAGGCAATTAAAACTCTTGAAAAATTCATACTAGCGACTGGGGGTGATGTTGAAAAATTAAGAAAATTCCAATGAAAGCTATTACCATATCTCAAAAAAAGATAACTTACGGGGATGTTAGTTTTCAGTCATATAGAAACGGAGTTGCCGTAAGCGTTGCTTATTGTGGTTTGTGTGGAAGTGATGTACAACGCATAGATAATTTAATAAAAAGTGGTGACAAACATCCTGTATTGGGTCATGAAATCATAGGCAATATTAACTCAATTCCCGACGGCGTTAAAACTAATTTTAGAATTGGTGATTTTGTTGTAATTTCACCTATATTGTCATGTAATAAATGCGAATACTGTAAAAGGGGGAATATACAGTTTTGCAATGAAAATAAATCGATTGGAAAAACACTAGATGGGGGGTTTTCAGAAAAGGTTTGTGTGCCTATAAAAAATTTATATAAGATACCCAAGAATAAAATTTGCAAGGATCTAGTTTTGGCAGATCCTTTATCTGTTTGCCTTCATGCACTAAGTAAAATCCGTGGAATTAAGAATAAAAACATTGCTATTATTGGCGGTGGTGCTATTGGAGAGATTATGAGCCGTTTAGCTATTTATAAAAAAGCCAAGAAAATATGCATAGTCCACAAAAAAAATATTTCTAAAAAGAAGAAAGGAATAATTGAGTATGTCAATACAGTTAATATAT
>JBAWVR010000031.1:0-9200 GCA_037147155.1 bacterium
ATTTATATAGCTATTTTTATTCTCGGTACAATTATTGGTAGTTTTTTGAATGTGGTGATTTATCGCTACAAGACTGGTTGGTCCATTATCTCTGGTCGTTCGCGCTGTATGAGTTGTGGCCATGAATTGGCCTGGTTTGAATTATTGCCAGTATTTAGTTTTATTTTTCTTGGCGGACGTTGCCTCAAGTGTCATTCAAAGATTTCTTGGCAATATATCACAGTAGAATTACTCACCGCAATACTATTCATTTTAGCTTTTTGGCATGATGGAGGACTTTTAAATTGGTCTCAGGTTTTGTTTAGTTGGATTATCATTTCTCTCCTAATAGTAATCGGAGTTTACGACTGGCGCCATAAAATCATCCCAGATCACTTCGTGTACACTTTGATTATTCTTGGTTTTTTCTATCAAATTTTAACAAATTGGGTTTGGCCGTTTGATCTCATCTTCGTAAATGCCATCTTGTCAGGACTCTATGTAACCGCTCCATTGGCTTTCCTGTGGCTTATTTCTCGCGGGCGTTGGATGGGGTTCGGAGACGTAAAATTAACTCTCGGACTTGGTTGGTGGCTCGGGCTAACTCTTGGTTTCTATGGATTAATCTGGTCATTTTGGCTCGGAGCAATCTTTGGTGTTTTGGCGGTAGCTTTTAAATGGACTCAGTTTGGTAAACAGATTACTTTTAAAAACGAAATTCCTTTTGCTCCATTTTTGATTTTGGGTTTTGCTTTGGTGTATTTTACGGGTATCGGAATTAATTTTATGCAATTTTTAATTAAATGAGTAAACTGACAAAAAAACATAATTTAAGGTTGGGGCTTGCCCGTGCTGTGACTTTTGGCTTCAGCAGATTTGTTCGGATTTTCGATATGACCAAAGAATCTCTATTGAGATTAAAAACAAAAATGGTCAACCTATTTTGTTTTAAAGCCGAACAAAGACAAAAGTCTACTGCTGGGTTTACACTGATTGAACTCATGGTAACTTTGTCTATTTTTGTAATTGTATCTGGAATTGTTTTGTTTAATCAAGGCAAATTTAACAGTTCGATAGTTTTAACCAACTTGGCTTATGATGTTGCTTTGGGTATTCGCCAAGCACAAATCTTTGGTGTGTCTGGTAAAGTTGGAAGTTCTGCTCTGGGTATTAAGCCTCAGTATGGAGTCAACTTCAAAGCTGGAGCTTATAGTGCCGATACGGTCCAATTTAAAATGTTTTCTGATGCTGACAACAATTTTTATTTAACCTCTGAAAACGAAACGCTGGAAACGATGAAGATCAGTCGTGGCAATTATATTTCTAAGATTAGTATTTTTAGTAATGTTAGTGGCCAATGGACTGATGTGAATAATCTATCTATTGTTTTTCGTCGTCCAGAAGCTGAAGCATATTTTTATTCTACCTCAATCAGTAATCAAGTTTTGTCTAATGAATATAGTGAGGTTAAAATAAGAGTTACTTCGGATGCTAACCCGGAAAGTTTTAGAAATATTGTTGTCACTAAAATAGGATTAATTTATGTGGAAAAATAAAAATACTAAATTAACTGCTGGGTTCACTTTAATCGAGACACTTGTAGCGATTGGTCTTTTTTCTGTCGTTATGTCAGTGGCGTTTGGCACGCTCTTGGTAATGGTGGATGCCAACGCTAAATCTCAGGCCATAAAAACCGCTGTTAATAATGTTAACTTTGCCCTCGATCTCGTGTCTAATGCTATTGAAACTAGCGTTCCGGATTACGGAGGTGTTAATGGTAGTGTTGATTGTTACCCCAACCAAACATATGTGGATAATCACACTCAGACAGATAATTGCCCGTCTGGTGGTTCTGGTCTTGTTTTTTTTCGTGAAATGAGTAATAACGCAACTCCACCGGTAAACGTAAAAGTACAGTATGAGATTTTAGTGCATGATCGTTCCGATTCAACTAAGGGTATGGGTGTATTTTTACGTCGTGGTGGTTATAGTTCTCCCGAAATATCACTTTTGCCAGACAATGTTAAAGTTATGAATGATAAACCGTTTTATGTTTTAACAGACGCATCTACTGGCCGTGAAAGGGTTATGATGACTCTGAAAGGTGAAGTGTCTGGCAATAAAGGTAATACTGATTTCGTTTTGCAAACCAGTGTTTCTAAAACCGGTATATAATTTATTATGAATAAACTTATTAAACAAAAAAGTAACAAGGGGTTTACAT
Organism: bacterium; assembly: GCA_037147155.1. Taxonomy (GTDB): domain Bacteria; phylum Patescibacteriota; class Minisyncoccia; order Phycocordibacterales; family GWA1-40-21; genus JBAWVR01. The sequence continues at coordinate 2,204 of JBAWVR010000031.1, forward strand.
TGGTAGAAACACTAGTGGCTATTTCCATATTGATGATTGCTATAGTAGCTCCGATGACCATTGTACAGAACGGTCTAACGGCTGCTGGATATGCCAAACAACAAATGATCGCTGATTTCTTGGCTCAAGAGGCTTTAGAATATGTGAAATACACCAGAGATATAAATGGTTTGGCTGATAAAAACACAACTGGAGCCGGTGGTACAGTAGATAATTGGTTGAGTGGTTTGAATGAATGTGTCTCCCCAAGTTATTGTATTATTGATCCAGTCACTAATAAAGTTATGATTAATAATAATGAACCACTTTATTATTATGATGGTTTGTATCAATACAATTCAGTTGGTGGTAGTGCCGCCGTCACACCTTTTACTCGAAAGTTGACTATAGTTAAAAATTATAAGAATGAAGACCAAGCTAAAGTAACTGTGATAGTGGACTGGACTGGGAAAAATAGCGGGCAAGTAATTATAGATTATTATATTTTAAATTGGCGCTAATTATGAAAAAACAAAATATAAAAAAAAATATGTCTGCTGCTGGGCCTGCCCGTGCTGTGACTTTTGGCTTCAATCATTTTGTTCGGAGTTTCGGTATATCTAAAGAATCTCTATTAAGTTTGAAAACAAAAATGGTCAACAAATTATCTATTAAAACCGAACAAAGACAAAAGTCTACTGCTGGGTTCGCTATACTGTTTGCTGTTTTGATTTCCAGCTTACTCTTGGTGTTGGGATTTTCTGTTTTTAATATTTCTCTGAAAGAATTATTTATTTCAAACTTTACATCAGACTCCAAAAAGGCAATTTTTGCTGCCAAGAGTGCTATTGAGTGTGCTTTGTACTGGCAAAAGAAGGGTAAAATTTTGACCGCCGAGAATACCAGTTGGGCTGGAATGACTTGTGGTGATGGTAACATAGTTCAACTTAACGGCACAACTCCAGATTTTGACAAAACAAAATTTGCTAACGGTAATAAAAAAAATATCACTTTTAAGATGTATAATACTATGCCAACAAGTGGCACAGATTCCAATGATGCTTGTGCTATTGCTGATATTGAGGTCACAGCCAATAGTGCTGAACCTTTTGGTTATCTGGCCAAATTAACTGTTAGGGGTTATAATCGTTGTACTTTGGGTACAGACAGCCAAGGTCAAACTGATCAGAGATTAGTGGAAAAAAGTTACGTTTTAGGTATCTAATATGGTTGAAAAAGAAGTTACAGAACGTTATGAAAAATTAAAGAAAACGGTGAATCATCATCGTTATCTTTATTATGTTTTGGACAATCCGCAGATTTCGGATAGCGCTTATGATACTTTGATTCACGAGATTATTGAGATTGAAGAAAAATATCCGGAGCTAGTGACTCCAAATAGTCCGACTCAGCGCGTGGGTGATGTACCGCTCAAGGAGTTCAAGAAGATTAAACACCAAGTACCACAATGGTCTTTTGATGACATTTTTGATTATGAAGATTTGAAGAAATGGGAAGAGAAGGTTTTGAGAATGGCGGAAAAAGAAAATGTGGCGGACAAGTCATTGTCGTATTGTTGCGAGTTGAAGATTGATGGTCTCAAGGTGATTTTGACTTACAAAAAAGGACAGCTGGTTTCAGCTGCTACTCGCGGTGATGGGGAGATTGGTGAAGATGTGACCCAGAATATTCGCACGATTCAATCTGTGCCAACTGAGCTCACCGAACCAATGGATTTAATTGCTGTAGGGGAAATTTGGCTCAATAAAAAAGAATTGGCGAGAATAAATAGTGAACGCGAGAAAACAGGTGAGCAACTTTTTGCTAATACTCGCAATGCTGCTGCTGGTACCATTCGCCAGCTTGACTCCAAGATTACCGCCTCACGCAAATTGGATACTTTTATCTATGATATTGATTATTTAGTTGGTGGGGAATTACCGGATAGCCAGGAAGGTGAATTGGAGTTGTTGTCCAAGCTTGGGTTCAAAGTTAATCAGGATAGAAAAGTTTGTAAAAATATTGAGGAAATTCAAAAGGTCTACGAATCTTGGATCAAGAGAAAAGACAGACAAGATTTTGGTATTGACGGTCTGGTCATCAAAGTAAATTCTCGCCAAGTGCAGGAAGCTTTGGGTTATACCGCCAAGTCTCCACGTTGGGGTGTGGCTTATAAATTCCCGGCTGAACAAGTGACGACCGTGGTAGAGGATATCGTTCTTCAGGTGGGACGTACAGGGGTGATTACACCAGTGGCTCAGCTTCGCCCGGTTTTGGTGGCTGGTTCTACCGTCTCTCGCGCGACACTGCACAATGAAGATGAAATAAAAAGATTGGATGTTCGCATCGGAGACACTGTAATTTTGCAAAAGGCCGGGGATGTGATTCCAGATATTGTGGAAGTGGTAACCAGTTTGCGTACTGGTAAAGAAAAGCCATATCAGTTTCCAGAATTTGTTTCAGCTTGTGGTGGTGATGGCAGGATTGAAAGAGTGCCTGGTCAGGTCGCTTATCGTTGTGTGGACAAAAATTCTTTTGCCGCTCAGGAGCGCAAATTCTATTATTTTGTGTCAAAGAAATGTTTTAATATGGATGGTTTGGGTCCCAAGATTATTGATGCTTTGCTCGAGAATAATTTGATTACTGATTATGCTGACATTTTTACACTAAAGCGTGGAGATTTGTTAGCCCTACCAAGATTTGCCGAAAAGTCTGTAGATAATATTTTGGAATCAGTCGCTAAAGCTCGCAAGGTGACCTTGGCTCGATTCATTGCTTCACTCTCTATTCCACAAATTGGTGAGGAGACAGCTCGTGATTTGTCCGACAAGATTGGTTCGATTGAAAAGATTCGCAATATGACTGAAGAAGAACTTCAGAGTATTGAAGGTGTCGGTCCAATATCTTCTCGCGAGATTGTTGAGTGGTTCAAAGACAAGAAAAATATTAAAACTCTAGATAGGTTATTGGCTCAAGTAGAGATTGAAAAAGGTGAGCAAAATTCCAAAGGTGGAAAACTGTCTGGTATGTCTTTTGTTCTGACTGGTACTATGGAAAAATATTCTCGTGATGAAGCCAAAGATATAATTCGTGGTTTGGGTGGGGATGTTAATGAATCTGTTTCAAAGAATACTACTTACGTGGTGGCGGGGGAGAATGCTGGATCAAAATTGGAGAAGGCAGAGAAATTGGGGGTAAAAGTACTTACTGAGAGCCAGTTTCTTGACCTTGTGAAAGTTTAGCCTTAAGCACCTCAAAATATGGCTTAAAATAACATCAGACCAAGGACCGACCTTGGTCTGGTTTCTTGTATTGACATATAGAGTATATTATGATATACTAAGCAGAGATGAGCAGATCACAGAGGCCTTTCAGGTTTCGTCTGTTCTGACTAGTCCATTGAAGAAAGGGAGTTATTATGAAATTCTTATTCGCTCCGGTAAGTCGTTTGGGTTACTTTGTTGGAATTGTGTCCCTCATGCTTGTAACTATTTACTTTCCGAAGGGGACCCTGACAGCCCATGATAAAGTGCAAGCGGTTCAGTCGGAGACACAAAATCTGTCTGAAAAAATCGCGGGCCTGGAGCAGAAAATCATCAAGATGGAAATCAAGATGGCACTCGTGGAAGCCGGATATCCAAATTCGCGTATTGACAAGGTCTTCAAGGAAACTGTCGGTAGCCGACACGGTTCTCTCCTTGAAGGTTATGGATTCTCCGCTCTGGCTAATGGGCAAGATCTCATTGGTTGGTACGGTGGTGAAAGATACCGCACCATCATTCGTGTCGTGAAGTAATTCTTCCGACAAACCTTTCTCGGCCCCGACGCACAGCGCTCGGGGTCATTTTTTTATTACAATTTTTTATATTGAGCACCAAACTCGCGCCTGGCCATACCGAACGGTACGTTCGGGCGGTGAGAGAATTTGGTGCTTTTAATTTGGCTCTCTTTTTGCTATGATGGTTTTATGATAAATGTAGAAGAAGTCCGCAAATTGGCTCAACTGGCTCGTATTGATATGGGTGAAGAAGAGCTGGCTAAAATCGCCAAAGAAATTGGTGATATTTTGGGTTATGTTGATCAGATTAAAACTGTGGCTGGAGAGGCTGAACGTGAAGTGTCAGCCCATCACAATATTACTCGCGACGATAATCAACCAAATAGTCCTGGCCAAAATACTGAAACTTTGGCGGCAGAATTCCCAAAGCGCGAGGGTAATTTGTTAAAAGTTAAAAAGATTCTCTAAATCCATATGAACAAATTTGAAAATCTAACAATCAAAAAAGCCAGAGCCGCATTGGATGCCGGAGAATTTACTGCTGTAGAATTGGCCGAGTATTATTTGAATAATATCAAAGCTAAAGACGGTGAGATCAAAGCTTATCGCGAAGTTTTTTCCGACGTTTTAGAACAGGCTAGACTTGCCGATGAAAAAATTGCCAAAGGAGAGAAAGCTCCACTTCTCGGTATTCCATTTTCTACAAAAGACAATATTTTAATCAAAGGCCGCCAAGCTGGCGCTTCATCAAAAATTCTAGAAAACTACCACGCTACTTATGACGCGACTGGTATCAAAAAAATGAAAGATGCCGGAGCTGTCTTTGTTGGTCGTACTAACATGGACGAATTTGCCATGGGTAGCTCGACCGAAAATTCAGCCTATGGTCCAACTCGTAATCCTCATGACACCGCTCGTGTGCCAGGTGGTTCATCAGGTGGTTCAGCTGCCGCTGTGGCTGCCGACGAAGTCTTAGCTGCACTCGGTACTGATACTGGCGGTTCTGTGCGTCAGCCAGCCAGCTTGTGTGGAATAGTCGGACTGATGCCAACCTACGGTGCGATTTCTCGTTACGGTATTATGGCTATGGGTTCTTCGCTAGATCAGATTGGTTCATTTGGTCGCACGGTTGATGACGTCGAAACTATGTTTAAGGTTATGTATGGTGTTGATCGTCACGATAGCACTACTATTGATTTTAAATTAGAAGATGTACCAAAAGGTAGAAAAATGAAAGTAGGTATTCCAGCTGACTTTTTGAAAGTTGATGGTATCGATGAGGTGGTCCGCAAAAACTTTGAGGAATCATTGGAAAAATTGAAGTCTCTTGGTCATGAAATTGTGGAAATTAAAATGCCAAATTTGCACTATGCTTTGGCTGTCTATTATATTTTGATGCCAGCTGAGGTGTCTTCCAACTTGGCTCGTTTTGATGGTATCAAGTACGGTCTCCATACTTCTGGAGATAATATTATCCAGGATTATTTCTTGACTCGACGTGATGGCTTTGGTCCAGAAGTTCGTCGTCGTATTATTCTTGGTACTTATGTTTTGTCTTCTGGTTACTATGATTCATATTACAACAAGGCCAACATTGTGAGACAGTCTATTGTTAAAGATTACGAAAATGCCTTCAAAGAAGTAGACGTAGTTCTGACTCCAACTGCTCCAACTCCAGCTTTTAAAATCGGTGAGAAGTCAGACAATCCACTCGAAATGTATTTGGCGGACATCTTTACTGTACCGATCAACATTGCTGGTGTGCCGGCTATCTCTGTGCCGTCCGGTTTCAAAGAAGTAGACGGTAAGAAGCTACCTCTCGGTATTCAGTTTGTAGCTTGGAAACAAAAGGAAGGGAACTTGTTCAGAATTGGAAAAGATTTTCTGGGAGAAGAATAAATTGTATATTGTATATAGTATATTGGAGGGACCAAGACGCTACGCGTTTTGGTCCTTTTTGTTTGCATTGTCTTTGCTGGGCTTTTAAAATTGTGTTAAAATTACACCAGTATGGATATTGGAGTAGATGCTTATCATTCTTTAGACATTAGCACTTTGATGCTAACAATCTTCGGTTCTCTGAAGTCATTTTTTAATGCACCAGGATTGTATGCTTGGCTGAATTCTCTATCTGCCAGTATGCCAGCCATCTTGAATCAAGCTGTGCGAGTATCTTTTTTTGTCACCGGCATTTGTCTTTTCTTTGTCATCTATTATGGTTGGAAAATATTTAAGATGTTGGAGGACGATAAGCACATGAGAATGGCTGTCCAGCCAGCGGGAGCTACTATGGCCAATATGGTTGTAGTTGATAAAATCAAAGAACGCTGGGGTAAGGTTTTGGAACACGCGCACTCCACTGATCCTTCAGCTTGGAAGATGGCTATTCTCGAGGCTGATATTATGTTGGATGAAATGTTGGATCGTCAACAATATCCTGGAGAAAGTATTGGTGATAAATTAAAGAATGTGGAGAGAAGTGATTTCCTAACTTTAGATCAAGCTTGGGAAGCCCACAAGGTGCGTAATCAGATTGCTCACGAAGGTTCACAATTCTTGATTAGTCAGAGAGAGACTATGCGAGTGATTGGTCTGTACGAAGCTGTGTTTAACGAGTTTGAGTTAATATAAAACCAAATCAGCTTGCCTTTTATGAAAATTATGGTATATTTATCAGTACCATATTTTGGTATATAGCGGGGTAGAGAAGTAGTATCTCACGAGGCTCATAACCTCGGGACGTCCGTGCAATTCGGGCCCCCGCAACAAGAAATTAAAACGCCCATCGAGGCGTTTTAATTTTTTTTGCTGGGACGCAGACAAACTGCTTTGTCTGCGTCCCGAATTGCAAGACGTAGCCATATTTTTCTTGCCACTAGCAAGAAAAAAGGCGAGTCGGGACCGCAGGTGCTTATATATTTTAGAGTATTTTAATACGAATAAAATATTTAGTAACTTGTGGTCAATTCGGCCCCCTGCATCCTCATTTTCGATTGCCTTTTCCCGTTTTTGTGTTATATTTACGAATGTTAGAAATATGTCGGCGTAGCTCAGTTAGTTAGAGCGTGGGACTCATAAGCCCAAGGTCGAAGGTGCAATTCCTTCCGCCGACACAAGTAGAAAATTGATTAATAACTGATTTTCTGCTAATATGATCGAGTTCATGCAGTTGTAGCTCAATTGGTTAGAGCACTCGCCTGTCACGCGAGAGGTCGCGGGTTCAAATCCCGTCAACTGCGC
>JBAWVR010000032.1:0-9119 GCA_037147155.1 bacterium
GTTCTAGTATACTAATTACCATAGCTCTCCGAATCTTAAACGGTGCCCTTAGGGAAATATTTCCAAGGGAATTACACTGGGACGGATGAGAATGGGTAAAACCTGAAAGGTTTGCACCATGAAAACGACTGGCCCCCTGTACGGCAAGATCCTCGCTGGGTTCCTCCTCGGACACATCCGCCTCCCCGGCACACGTGAACAAGACCTCTTGTTCGAATGTAAGGTTATTCTGAAACAGGTCAAGAAGGAGTTGGGTGAACAGTACGTGCTGATATTGCCCGAAGCAAGACAAGTTGCTCATGCAATCTTCGCTGGCCTGCTCGACGCCGTCTGTGGCATCGAATCGGACGAAAACAGCAAAACTGTTGTTTTGCTCAAGGAGCTCTCTATTCCTTCTCGTGTGTTTGCTGAGAATATGATTAGCAAGATGACCGGCAAATCCCACGAATCCAAAGGAACGTGGGATGACAGAATCTACAAAGTCCGCAAGTATGTCAAAGCTATCACCACTGAATCTCTTTCGGGCATCACTCCGGAACAAGTTCACGAAGCTCACAGCGAGATGGTTCATGTCGTTGTGGATGCCGTCTGTGATGAGCTGTTTGGCAAGCAGGCCTAGTTCTTTCAAGAGACATCAACGTTCTCTTACCCCACCAGCTGAAAACTGGTGGGCATTTTAATTATAAGATTCGATGAAAATATTTGGCGTAAACAGATTATTGTGGTAACGTAAAATTAGAGTAACCAACATTCGAATTATCGCTTGTCACAGTTGGTGAAGGAGCTCATCCAAAGCGATAGGTCAATCAACGAGCCCAGAGGAGATTGACTGAATGGTCAGAAAGGGAGTCAAGGTAGCCATTGAGAAATCGGTGGAGCCTGTCGGTCTGAACTAAGCCCACGCCAACTTTTCCAGGTAAAAGTGTGAACCTAGGCACACAATGACGGGAATGTGCGATGAAGCGGGACCGATGTTTTTAAAACCAAAGACCTGACGTCATGTCAGGCCTTTTTAAATTTAAATTTTAAATTCGATAACATCGCCGTCTTTAACAATGTATTCCTTTCCCTCAGTCTTGAGTAATCCTTTTTCTCTCGCTTGACCATAAGATCCAGCAGCCAAAAGTTCATCCCAGTGGATCACTTCAGCTCGCACAAATTTTTGCTCAAAATCTCCGTGAATAGCGGCACCAGCTCGTGGAGCAGTTGATCCACGTTTGATAGTCCAAGCACGAGTCTCGTCTTCACCGGTAGTAAAGTAAGTCATCAAATTCAAAATCTCATAACCCTTACGAATCAAGAGATCGATACCATCATCAGTCACAGCCAAACCTTCACGCATTTCTTTCTTGTCTTCTGGACTCATTTCTTTCAATTCATTTTCAATACCAGCATCAACCAAAACATAACCTGACTTGGTATCAGTCATAAACTTCATCAGTTTATCCCAGAGTTCGCCTTTGGTCTCATCCAAATTCTTACCACCAGCTTTTTTATTGAGCACGTACAAAATCGGTTTCATAGTCAAAAGATGCAAATCACGTACGATTTCTTTTTCTGGTTCCGAATATTCCAAACTATTAGCCAACTTCCCTGTTTCAAAAGCCGAAATTAATCTGGTCAAAACTTCGTATTCGACAAGAGCTTTCTTATCACCCTTGCGATACTCACCACCAATACTGTGTTGGCGTTTGGTGACAGTCTGCAAGTCCGCCAAGATTAATTCTAGGTTGATCACTTCAATATCACCAAGTGGATTAATCTTGCCATCAACATGAATAATCTTGTCGTCTTCAAAAATACGCACGACTTCCACAATCGCATCAGTCTCGCGAATATTAGTTAAAAACTTATTTCCCAAACCTTCACCAGCGGAAGCCCCTTTGACCAATCCAGCAATATCTACGAACTCCACAGCCGCCGGAATAGTTTTGGCAGACTTCGAAAATGTAGACAGTTTCCAGAGACGGTCGTCAGGCACAGCTACCACGCCCACAGATGGGTCAATAGTACAAAAAGGATAGTTCTCACAAGCGACTGCTTTACGAGTAATAGCGCTAAATAAAGTTGATTTTCCCACATTTGGGAGCCCGACGATTCCAATGGATAATGACATATATCCTTCACTTTAACCGACTTTTTTATATTATGCAATGTTTATGCCCTGTATTTTAGGCATATTTTACCACTTGACAAATATAGTAATTGGGTGTATAATAGTAAAAGGATTAAATCAGGGGTATTCTCCCCATGTTCTCTCACAATTGATGAAACGAAAGGGCCGAACTATGAAAACGTTCACCATGCTTATCGCCGCTGTGATCATGTTGTTGGTCGCCGGATGCCAAACCAGCACCAGATCGATTCTGCTTGAAAAGCAATTGTCCCACCCCGGGACATTTGTAAATCAAAAGAAATTGAACGGAGAGTTCAAAGTCCTCCGCTTTAACGATCAATTCCTTCCTGGCATTGCCTACTTCACAGTAGAAGCAAAAGTGAACGGCAAGACGGTTTTGTTCTCTGCAGCAACCACAGAAATGGTCTCCAGGGGCGAGAGCGTCGACATCGTCGAAGTGGACATGAGTGGCCTAGTTCCACTACAGTACTACGACGACAAGAAACACCAACCCGTTTTATTCATCAAGAAGAAAGCGCCGCTGAAGTAAACCTTCAGCCTGGATAAACCCAGCAACATACAAACCAATTGGTTTGCCCCTGTTGTTGGGTTTTAAAATTACAAAAAAATTAAAACCGCATATCCCCTCAAGATACGCGGTTTGTTTTTTATCAAAAAAAATGATTAGAACTTGATTTGCCGATAGTCAGACGCACTCGACACCCGAATAACCCAACGGTTTTCATCAGATGAGACAATCAGAGTACCACGAACCTTGCTTGGATTCGGCATCGTCATCAAAGTACCAACGTCGATGCAAGTGTTCCCACACAGTTCTTGAAAGACACTGTAATTGGGTGGCGTCGACATGAGAACACCTTCCTTGGTCCAGGGTCTCTTCTGACTAACCTCCTGCATGCGCAAGGCCAAACAACTTTCATCGTGTGTGCTTTTGGCAAAACAGATGAACGGAATCCAGTGAATCCATTCACCAATTTTCTCGCCATTGGCCAAGATGAAACCGACAGGGACTTCCTTGGGTTGAAGATTGGACAGATACAAGATTCGCAGAGGACCGCCCGGGTTGTTGTAATGGATGTATTTCTTGGCTTCTGCTTCAGTCATAATTCCACTATCCCGGAAGTTTTCGGCGTAACCCGTCTTACCTTCGTCACCCATGAAGGTAACGAACCGTCGTGAATCATCGTCACCGTCAATCACCGGAAAGTGAATCGACTTGCCGTGATTGCAGACGTGTTCGATATCGATAGGTCTATCCGGACGATCTTCGGGCAGATTAAGAATCTTGATTCCTGCTGCCGAAGCGGTAATCAGTTGTCTAGTGATGTAATTCACAACGACAGTGAAGATTGGTTTACCGCGCCGCACACAAGTGACGGCTGAGCAGGCTCCGGTTATCGTCGCCGGTGCTCCATTCATCGACTCCCAGATTCCAATCGAACCTTCTTGTGACAGAATCTCTTTAACTGTTTTGTTTTTGTCAAAAGTCTGCAAGAAGCGTTTGAGTGGTGTTGACCGATCGATCGGATCACAGATATACAGAGTTCTAAATAAATCTGGATCACCTGGCCGGCCAACTTGTTTGTGGTGGAGTTTGCCGATTTCTTCTGTCACGACATAAGCATCGCCATCATAGCGCTGCAGTGCCGTACAGATTGTAACTTCCGGCCCCTCATCGATTTTGAGAGTATCACCCTTGCCGTAAATTACAGATGACAAAGCATCCGCTGCGGTTCCGTTGCGGCAATCGAAATACGCTTGCACAACGATGCCTACGACCGCATTATAGTGCGATTTTTCAACACCAAACATTGGTCACCTCATCTTTCTGAATTGTAAGTAACTTTGACACGAAAGCCGTGCCCGGCTCGGGAAAATATCCCTTATATTCTATCTAAAACAATACAACTAATTGGCAATTTAATCAAATTTATTGCTTCTTGCCGTTTTATTTTTATCTATTGACAAATATGTGATATAGGTGTATAATATATAGGTTCTTTAATGGCGATTTCGCCTAATTTTCCACCCACCACCAACAAGGAGAAGACCGATGACAAACACGATTATTGAGTGGATCAAAGCGAACCGGAAGATTATTGTGATTACGACCTTTCAATTCTTCGGAATTGGACTAGGGGTGTACGCGATAATCTGCCTGTGCTTGCGACCCGATGAACATCAGTTCAAAAATCAGCGGCTGCCTGGGGGTATCACCCATTCTGCTGAACGGTTCGTCAAAGAAACGCCCGTTCTCAGAACTCATCAGCTTAACGGCAAACTCACGGTTCTGGGTCAAACAAAGAGACTTGATGGATTGTATGAGATCAAAATCCAGGATGGCAACCCATTACCCGACGGTCGCCGTTGGCTCCGTGGCGCCATCTCCAACCAAGAATTCAGAATCGGTGAAGAGGTGGATGGTTATTTCGTTGAGATTATCAACGCAACACCCATCGGAACTCCGCCGGAACCGATTCAAAAATTTTGGTGGGTAACACCAAAAAAGAAGTGAGAAACCTCACAAAAAAGGCCCGCTGCGAATTTCGCAGCGGGCCTAAATTTTTTTACATTATTTTTCTCAACTCATCCTGATACTTGGTCATCACTTTCATTGTTGCATCCATCTGAGCTGTCCCCTTCTTCATTTCTTCCTGAACCTCTTTGGCAATATTTTCAAAAAGTTCTGGATTAGCTTCGACAGCTTTTAATATTTTATCTTGTTGATCCTGTGGTACACCCTTCATCTGACTACGCATCATAGCCTTCATGGCCATACTTTTCATTCCTCCAAAAAATCCCATATTATAGTTTAAATATTATTAATAACTTTCGCTCATATAATATAGCAAAAATTTCTCTTTTTGAAATCACCTTTTACCAATTCAAAACAGTAATTGATAGTTGTACAACAGTAGCAAAGGAACCCCAAAGAAAATATGGAATATTCACATAAGTTACCCAAGGAGCATAAGGATAAATTGCGATCAAAGCCCAGATCAAAGTTCCGACTACCAAGAGAATATCTACAGCTGCCCAGAAGTTGTTCTGCCAACTAAATTGAATCGGACTAAAGATTAAATTGAAAATTATATTTAAAATGAATGGCAACAAAACAATAAACGGAATCTTCTTCATAATAAACAAATAGACCACGTAACCGTAGGAAGCGATAATAATGGCGTACAAGACAGTCCAGACTGGACCAAACACCCAAGATGGTGGAGCAAAGAAAGGCTTGATAAGGCTAGCGTACCATTGTTTTGTGGGCATAATAATTTAAGTTACTTTTTAATAACTAAATTATATCACAAATTACTCCACGAATTCTTGTCCAGCGGATTCACCAGCTACAAAGCCAGTGGTCCAACAGAGCTGGAGGGAGAAACCACCAGACGGGCGGTCAAAGTCCAGGATATCACCAGCAAAAAAGAGGTTAGGGGTAAGTAGTGATCGCATAGTTTTAAAGTCTACATCTTCTGGTCTGACTCCCCCACTAGTTACAATGGCCTTATCGGCCCCGAGACGACCGGTCACAGTGAGAGTTAGAGCTTTAATAATATTAATTATTTTGAAACGTTCTTCTTTGGTTAATTCATTGGTTTTTTTGTCACCAGAAATTTTGGTCAACAGTAGAATTTGATTCCAGAGGCTAGTGGTAAATACTGACCAAGAAAAATTTGCCAACTTCTTTTTGTTTTGTTTTTGTAAGCCAGCTAAAAATTCTTCGTCTATTTTATCTAGTCCAACACCCGGCATCAAATCAATTTTAACTAACACTTCTCCATTTTTTAAAGCATCACCTATTGCCTTGCTCATATTCAAAATCCCAGGACCACTGAGCCCAAAGTGTGTAAAGAGAACTTTACCTTTCTTGGTTAGAATTTTTTCTCCATTTTGAAAAACATTTATACCAGCCATGTCTAATGCGATACCTGATAAGTCAGCTACCCACTTTTCCTTAGTGGTAATTGGCACGAGAATTGGCTCAGGAATATTTAGATTATAACCAAGCTTGGTTAGCCATTCAAAACCATCTCCAGTTGAGCCCGTCTCTGGATGAGATTTGCCACCAGTGGTCAAAATAAAATTATAGGCTTCAAAATCTCCCTTATCGGTCTCAACGGCAGTAATTTTCTTGCCGGTCTTTTTCAAGCCTAAAACTTTTGTATTATATAAAAATTCTGTTTTTCCATTAAAAGAAGCGTACTCAGTGAGCACTTTCAAAACATCTTGTGATTTGTCTGTTACTGGAAAGACACGATTGCCAGGTTCAACTTTAGTATCTAATCCGTGCAACTCAAAAAATAACATAGTTTCTCGTACGCCAAATTTGGAAAAAGTCGAAGAGAGGAATTTCCCAGCGTCGCCAAATTTGGCTAGGAATTCTCTGGTATCAAAAATCTGATTAGTTAGATTACAACGCCCACCGCCAGTCAGAAGGAGCTTCTTGCCAAAACTGTCGTTTTTTTCTATTACCAAAACACGTGCACCCTTGTTGGCTGCTGCTCCAGCGGCCATAAGGCCCGCTGCACCACCTCCTATGACTATTACGTCGTATTTCTTCATTACCCTATCAAAATAGCATTTTATTGGCGTTTTTACCATACAAAAAGGAACTCTTGTTTGAGTTCCTTTTTAATCTATTTTGTTCTAACGTTCTGCAAATTGTCGCGCATGGTCTGAGAAAAATCTTGTAGAAACGGGATAACTCCAATGACATTCAGTATCCAACCGAGAATAGCAAAGGCCACGAGAACACCGATAAGATAACCTACTCCACGCCATAGACCTTCCTTCAAAAGTTTCCAGTGACTTGGATTGAGCGAATCATCAACATCTTTTAATGTTACTTCTATTTCGTCCAATTTTGTTTTTAATTCTGGGTCCATACACTTTTTATTAGGCTTTTCTGCTAAGCCAGCCCATCATAAGGAGAACTCCGGCCAAGATGTTAAATCCTGCATGCGCCATCATCTGACTTTGTGGCACACCTACGGCCAACATATAAATATGACTTCCGAAGACCATCACGAGACCGATCATATACAACCACCACGACATTTTATTATTTGCGTACATAAAAATTAATTAGTTAATAATATTTTCCTAATCTCTTCTGAATAATTATCGCAATCTCCACACTTTTTAGCAAGTGGAGAAATATTATGCGTTGCTCGAACGGTAGGAATATCTGGTCCGTCAATCAAATCATACTTCATGGACAAAGCCTCAGCATATGCTGGTGCTAAATATTTCCAATCAACAACAATCGGTTTGTTATAAACATTCTGCAAAAGGTTGGCCAGGTTAGTTGTGCAATTGTTAGTTAAGGTATTATAAAATTCAGGTTTTTTTACTAATTTGTTTGTTCTCATTACTGCTGCAACAAACAATTTTTCAATGTTTGGCTTGGCCATTTTCATTTCATACATATAAACATTATCACCACGATGGTTGGTTCTAAGTTTCACTACATCTTTTTCTGTAGCCCAAACAAAAATCAATTCATATTGTCGCAGGATTCCCTTGATACCACTAAACCACTCACCGACCTCTCTTCTAACCTCAACAGACAAAACCACTCTCTTACCGTCGGAAAACTCAAAACCGAGCATGGTGTGGGCCGACAATTTGCCGAACGGGTCTGTAAATAAATAGGCTTTAGTTATTTTTGAAATATCGAAGGTTTCATTTTTGTATTTTAGATCATAATCCAAAACGCCACGATAATTAATATCTCGGATGTTGCTGATTTTAATTGTGGTAGTCGATATTTCCGCCGATGCCAGCTGACCCATATCCTTAGCCCAATTACGATTGTTACTAGGTGAAGTACAAATGACTAAAATTGTATAAGCAATAATGGAGACTAAAATTATGGCTAAAATCACTAGACCGATAATCTTCAAAATCTTTTTAAATAATTTCATTTGAAATAATTATAGCATAGACAAATACGACCATCTGCTTAATTTAATTTAATTTTATCTTGAATTGCAGTAGAAAACTGAGGATGCATAGAGAAAATTCTATTAATCATTTCCGCCAAGGCTTGGTCATCGATTGGCCTAATACCCTTATCACCTGTAAATTTGTTGAAAGTAATCGCAAAATCTGGACCATCTGAAACAAGATCGAAATTCAAAAAATCACCTTTCTCGATATCAGCAATATGATCCTTCGTTAGACCATAAATACGGTAATCATTGTTGTTAACATTTTCTTCTATGACCTGATCCAGCCTTGTTACTGTTTGATTTTTAATTATTCTCTCAGATATTACTTCTTTGAGTTTGTTAATAAAATCACTATTTTTTAGTAAACTCAAAGCTATGCCATGGGCATTGTCTTTTGTTACTAAAATCTTCGCGGATATATTTTGTGACATACTATTTTCTTGTGAATTATCATGACCAATAAACTTCTCAGCTTTTAACTCTTCCATTCTCGGTGGCCCCTCAATAATATCGTGTACATTTTTGTCACCTGATTCAAATTTTAACATACTAGTATTATATCACTAGAAATATATTATGGAATTAAGACATAAATAATGTGTATCACGAGTCACTAAGAGACCCTACAGGACCGCTTCGCGTCTCTCTCCCCAATAAATACACAGGACTCTGTCACAAGTTTCTTCCTCGTCGTCACTTAACTCTTTGTGTATCACGAGTCACTAAGTATTTTAGAAATTTGCAAAACAACTCGCACCGGGCACGCTTCGCATTCTCCCTCGACTAAAACCTCGCCGTATGGAATTAAGACATAAATAATGTGTATCACAAATCACTAAATATTTTAGTAGTCGTTCCGACTTCTAAAATATATAAGTGTTTGCGACCCCGCCTCGCTGATTTTCTTTCTGGTGGAAAGAAAATCATAGCTGTGGCTTCCACAGACTAAAAATCGCCAGCAGTGGCGATTTTCTTTACGTTTGTGGACCGCACCGGGATCGAACCGGTTACCTCATCCATGC
>JBAWVR010000033.1:0-8804 GCA_037147155.1 bacterium
GTGTTAGTGATTGAGATAGACCGCGAATGAGCTCAGCTCATCAGTTGTTTACCTCATTACTTATCATTAAATACAAAAATATGAAAAAGACATACATATCAATAATCGTGTTAGTGCTAGTATTGGCTGGTTTGGTCACTTATTTCGGGATTAACTCCTCTAATAGTGACACAATCAAGCTCGGAGCTTTGTTTCCTCTAACTGGTGGTTTGGCCACATACGGTGAACCTGCTCAGAAAACTGTGCAAATCGCCGTGGATGAAATCAATGCCGCTGGTGGAATCAATGGCAAGAAGCTCGAAGTGGTCTTCAAAGATCACAAGTGTGATGCAAAGTCTGCTGTGACTGCTCTAGAACAAATGAAGACTGTCGAAAAAGCTAACTATCTTTTGGCTGTCGGTTGTAGCGGTACTATTATGAGTATGGCGCCACAACTCAAAGGTCAGATTCTCGTTGGTTCCGCTATCACTTCACCGAAGATCAGTTCTCTGTCACCAATGGTGTTTAGAAACTATGTATCTGATGAACAGGAATCTGCTTTGTTTGCAAAAGAAATAAAAGCTAAGGGTTACAAGACTGTCGGTGTGATCTATGAAGAAACTGATTATGCCAAGGGTCTCATGATGAACTTGGTAAAATACCTTGACGGTAGTGGGGTAAAAGTGGTTAGTGAAGGTTTTACTACTGGTTCAACTGATGTTCGTACTCAGATTACCAAAATCAAATCCGCCAAGCCCGAAGTGGTCTTTGTCAGTCCTCAGACTGTTACCTCTGGAGATTTGGTGCTTGGAGAAATGCAAAAGCAAGGTTTTCGTCCAAACATGATTGTGAATGAAAACATTTTGAAGTCTGCTGATTTGATGACTCGCTACTCTTCATTGCTCGACAATGGTGTGAGTGCTGACTATGTTGTGGCTAATAGTGAAAAGTTAAATAATATTTTGACCAAGTACAAGAGTCAGTATGGTGTTGATTGTCCGCAGAAAAATATTTGTGCCACTATGTATGATGATGTGTACTTGTATGCGACTGCACTCAAGGAGAAGGGTGATGATGTAAAGGGCGTGCAGAGCTACTTGAAAACCGCAACCTACAATGGTGCGACTGGTGCTGTAGCTTTCGACTCCAAGAATGACCGTGCTGGGGCCGGTTACTCACTATTCCATATCGTTGGTGGTAAGGGGGTGGAGGTAAAATAGAGTTAACCAAATAGACAAAAAGCCGCTATACTGGGCGGTTTTTTGTTAGATATTCAGAATAAATGTCACGGCTGAGTTAGTTGTTGGTACTATTGACTTTTCTATCAAATTATGCTAATATAGTATAAAGTATCAAATAGATCTTTTCAAAAAACTGGCTTTAATTAGGTGTGCCAATGAACACCAGAGGAGGAAAGAAAATGAGTACGATTGTTAATGTTATGGTCAAGATGGATGAAGGTCCTGTTGCGCGCTCAATCAAAACCGTTGGAGACATGCTCTGCAAAGACAATGTCTTCTTCACGGATGATGAAGCAAGTGCGGATCTGATTATCATCGGCAACAAAGGCTCTATCGAAAAAACCTACAACATCAACAAACGTTACATGTTGGTGTTGGGCATTGAGCGCATTGGACGCGTTGATGGTTTGCCGAAGAACGTTGTTTCTGTTGGTGCGACAGAGATGGTTGCGTTTATGGTTGAGGAAATAAACCAGATTTGTAATGCAAAGTTGCAACAACCCAGCGACGACGTTCAACAACCGACTGAAAAGGCAGTCGACAAGGAAACCGTCATGGTCAACTTGGTTCGCGAAGATGCCTTGGAGATTCTGGTTGTTGATGACACAGCCGGCAATCAAGAGTCGGCGATGGAACTCATGCGGATCGGACACAAGGTGACTGTTGCTGAGGGTTACCCCGAAGCGATGGAAGCTTTGAGTCACAAGAAGTTTGATGTGGCTCTGCTCGATCTGCACATGCCGATGCGTCTGCATGGTGCACTCTCCAGCAATGCTCTGAAGATTGGCGAGGAAGTTCCTTACGGGATGTTATTGGTCTTCGAGGCGGCCTCGAAGGGTGTGAAGGATGTGGCGATTGTTACAGACCTTAATCACCATGTTGATCCATTCTCGGCAGCCTTCGATCATCTGTCCCAGAAACCTTTCACGGTGAATGTATCGAAAGTTCTCATGATGCATGCTCCAATGAGAGGTGGTACGAAGGATTGGGTGGCAGCACTCAACATCATTCTAGACTCGCGGGTTGAATAAAACCCGCAAAAATCAAGCGCGCCAACCCATGTTGGCGCGCTTTTCCTATTTAAGAGGAGGGATGTATAAGCTTGACAGATAGACTAGAATATGCTATACTGTATATATCAAGATGGGGTTGTGGTTTGGTTGGCTGGTGCCAATCGAACCGCCTGTTTTGGGGAAAAAGCACTTTCAAAGCAAAGGAAAACACAGATGAAAAACATCGCCAAGTCCATCGCCGCGTTCCTGGTCCTGCTGTCCGTGCTGGTGAGCACCGGTTGTGCCACCACGGTCTACCGTGGGACCAGTACGGAACACATCACCAGGATTGCATCCGGCGAAGTGCCGAAGATTGGACAGCGCGTCATCATTCACTATTCCATGTATTACGAGGAAAGTGATGGTCCCGGCAAAAAAGTTATTGTTTGGGAAGGTTATGACGATCGAAAGATCCATGTCTTTACCACAATTGGACCCGCCTTCGGCATCACTGATGATGACAAAGGCGTTGAGGGTGCTCTTGTGAAGGATCCGGAAGTCGGAGCAGTCTTCGCCAAGATCAAGACGGAATAACCGTCAACGGACTTTTGAGTCCAGCCGCCTGAGTTTCTCGGGCGGCTTTTTAATTAGAAAAAACACACCAACTGTGATAAAATACTGACATCAGAAGTTAATTATTTACCGATGGATTATCTTATACATCTCGCCATATTAGTTGGAATATATTCTATCCTCGCCATATCGCTCAACTTGGTTGTGGGCTATACCGGACTTTTGTCTATTACCCAAGCCGCCTTCTATGGTATAGGCGCTTATGCGACAGCGATACTTCTCACAACCACCGGTGTGAATTTTTTTGTCTCAGTTTTGTTGGGTATTGTCATCACAGCTGTAGTCAGCTTGGCTATCGGTTATATATTATCAAAATTCCGTGGTGACTATTATGCTCTCGGTTCGTTTGGTTTTAATATTATTGTGTTTAGTATTTTCCTCAACTGGCAAAGTCTAACTCGTGGACCTCTCGGTATCCCTGGTATTCCTCGACCAGAAATATTTGGTTTTACTTTTAGTGAGAATATTCATTTTCTTTTACTGACCGCGGTTTTTGCGATCGTCATTTTCCTTCTTGCTCAATATATCACTCGCTCATCTTTTGGTCGGGTACTTCAGGCTATACGTGAAGATGAAAAGGTGACACAAGTTTTTGGTTATAATACTATTTTCTTTAAATTAACTATTTTCGTAATCGGAGCTTGTATGGCTTCAGTTGCGGGATCACTATTTGCTTCATATATTACTTATGTTGATCCATCATCATTCACCCTCGCGGAATCAATCTTTATTCTCTCCGTGATTGTACTCGGTGGATTGGCAGACAATACAGGCGCGGTTTGTGGTGCAATCTTTCTCATTCTTCTTCCAGAGATATTGCGCTTTGTCGGTTTCCCAACAGATGTGGCGGCACAGTTGCGCCAGGCGACTTATGGTTTGATTTTGATCCTGCTCATGTTATATCGCCCACAAGGCCTCATGGGTAAATATAAAATTTAATTATGAAAAAGGAATTTGCTCTGACTGTAAATAAGATGGCTAAACATTTTGACGGAGTACACGCTCTCGATGATTTGTCATTGGAATTTCCAACAGGGGAGATAATCGGTTTGGTTGGTCCGAATGGTTCCGGTAAATCTACTTTGGTTAACGTACTGACCGGTATCGTCAATTTTGATGAAGGTTATTTGACCGTTGATGGTTCCAAGAAAATAAAAAAGATTCAGGCTTATGAGATTGCGGATTATGGTATCACTCGAACTTTTCAAGATTCTCGTTTGTTCGAACAGATGACCGTGCTCGATAATATTTTGGTAGTTATTACCAAACGTGGAGTAATCAGCTCATTGTTTGAGACACACAAAGATTTTCATTTGGCACATGCTTATAAAATTCTCGAGCGAGTGGGTTTGATCGAAAAGAAAGATGAATTGGCTCACGATTTGTCCTATGGCCAGAGAAAGTTGTTGGAGATTGGCCGGGCCCTGGCTATGAAAAATGGTACAGGTGAGCACGCTGAAATCTTTTTGCTTGACGAACCATTTGCAGGTCTCTTTCCCGAGATGCGTAAAGTAGTTTCAGAAATAATTTTGGAAATGAAACAAGCCGGGCATACCGTATTACTTATCGAACACAGTATGGAAATTATTCGCGACCTCTGTGATTACTTGTTTGTCTTGGATAGCGGACAGCTCTTGGCTGAAGGTGAACCGGATGCCGTGCTGGCGAGAAAGTCGGTGGTGGAAGCATATTTGGGGGAATAGTCATTGCGGAGCCCAGCCTGCCGGCGGGCAGGAGTCCAGGATTAATGAGGGTTTTGTAACTAAAGGTCTGGATTGCTTCGGGATTACCCTCGCAATGACGGACAAAGGGAAATAGAAAAAATATGAAAAAAGAATCAGAAATATTATTAAGATTAAATGATGTTAAAGTTCACTACGGCGGAGTGAAGGCTCTTGATGGTGTGGATGTTATTCTCGATGAAGGGGAGATTGTGGCGATCATGGGGCCAAATGGCGCCGGTAAGTCTACTGTTATCAAAGCCATCTTTGGAATCGCTCCAATCGTCTCTGGCGACGTTCTATGGCACGAGAGAAAGGTCTCACCAGTTTCTTATGAGATGGTGGAACGTGGTATTTCTTATGTCCCGCAAGGTCGTCGAGTCTTTCGCGATTTGACTGTGCGAGAAAATTTGGAAATTGGTGGTTATACTATTCGTGATAAAAAGATTGTGAAAGAAAGAATGCTCGAGGTGCTCGATACTTTTCCGGATCTACAGAAAAAATTAAATGACCGTTCCAGTACACTCTCTGGTGGACAACAACAAATGTTGGCCATCGCTCGTGGTCTCATGACTAGTCCGAAAGTTTTACTTCTCGATGAACCAACATTGGGTTTGTCTCCAAAGATTGTAAAGGAAGTCTTTGCTAAAATTGACGAGATTAATAAAAAGCACGGCACCTCAATAATAGTTATCGAACACAATATAAAATCATTGCTCGAGATTGCGACTCGCGCCTATCTCTTGGATAAAGGTAAGGTAATCTTTTGTGGGTCAACTGACACACTTGAAAACAGTGGACTCCTCGAAAAAGTTTTCACTGGCGCTCTCCATGAAGACAAAACCTGTCAGGTCTAAATATTAAAAACCACCCGATAAGGAGTGGTTTTTAAGTTTATAACAGCTCAGGGTGTCTTAAAAAATACTTAACCCTATCCTCTATTACTTTAATAATAAAATCATGAGCCCTTTTCATGTTTCCTGATTCCTTGTATTTTTCTTGTTTAACTGGGTCATTAAAAGCAATGATATAATTCCAAATTTTTGTTAAAGAATCTTTGTTTTCTGAAGCCCAGGTGGTAAGTTTTTCTTTATTAAAATCCTCCCCTTGAAATTTTTTCGCATATAAAAAAGCAATGTCTGTACCATTGGCAATTATTTCTCCTTCATCGCAGGCATACTCCACCCAAGAAAAAATGTCACTGTCCATCTGGTCCGTACCCTCGGCGTATAGGTGCTCAACTTCATGAATTAAAACTGTATAAATTTCATCTAAACAAGAATTAAAGTCCCCCGTAGTTTTGGCTGCTACGAGTTTTGTTACGTTGATAGTTATTTCTCCATTACCATCATAAGAACCTGGACTTATGGTATCTTTCTCTGGGTTACGAACAAAGCGAGCGGTTAGTTTGTTTTTGAAGTCATAGGTTGGTAAGTAAAATATTGGTTTAATTCCGCGATGAGCACCATCATTTTCTGGCCAAACTTTTTTTAGACAATCAACAATATCAATTTCTTCATTTTTTGCTAATGAGTCAAGCTTCATAGCGACCGCCTCTCGCAGTTTATTTTTTAAGTGGGAAAAAACTTGAACCTTAATCTTTTCCCTTTTTTCTATTTCTTCAGGTGAGAGAGTTTCTTCTGGTAGTTTATAAGATTCTTCCTTGGCAATATTTTTTCCTGTTTCTAGTGTGTCTTGTTCCATGCTGTAAAGTATAACAAACACTCATTTAAAAGTTAAACAAAACACCTCAGTAATGAGGTGTTTTGAAAAGATTATTGTATCTTGAAGTTTATGAGGATTTCTCCTTTATTGCCAACCATGTCATAGGCGACAGCTTTGAGTTCTGCGGATTGTGAAGCTTTATTCTCTCGGTCACCCAGCTTAATCGGTGCAGAGTATGGTGGCAGAGTGCTCTCGTAAGCGTAGACTCCATCCAGATAGTACTCAACTTTCTTGATTGGATAAGTGGCGCTAATGAAGACTTTTGGAGAGATAACACTGTCTGTGGAGTAGATGGAAGTTACTTGTGGGGTCATAAAACTTATTTTTGGTCTGTTGGCTTCAGTATGAATATTGTCAAAGTCAGTCGGAATAGTGGTGGAAGCTTGTGGGTGTGTCTCGAGCCATTTTTGGACTCCATATTCCCAAGAAGCAAATTGAGCATCTTGAGTCGGATCAGTTGGAGCTGGGCCCGTTGGATTATTTTTATCTACCCAATAGAGAATAGAGTGAACATTGGTGATTGGTTTTTCTAATCTGTCTTCTTCTGGAGTGAGATTGGTAGCTAGCTTGCCAGATATTTTATCAACCACATAAGTTTGATCACCTTTCCAGAAACCACGAAGGATAGGTTTCAGACTTGGGTCAATTGGATTAGGTTGTTCAAATTTTTCATCAGGTAAGGTTTTTAATATTTCCTTCATAACAGCGTTCCACATTGGAGCCACGATTTGTCCGGACACCTTTTTTTCCATTGGACTATTATTGTTGTTACCGGCCCAAGTACCGACGACAATACTTGGAGTATAACCAATAATCCAGGTATCTTTGTAATCGTTGGTGGTACCGGTTTTGACCGCTACATCACGGCCAGGGAAGTAGAGAGTGGAGTTTGGTCCGTAGAGTGGAGTACGGGCTTTGTTATCGGCCAAGATATTGGTAATTTGCAAAGCAGTTTGTTTACTTAAAACTTCATCAGAGTTTTGGGTAAAAGATTCAATAACATCACCGTTGGAATTTTCAATTTTAATAATCGGATTGGTAATGTTCTTTACACCATTGTTGGCAAAGACCCCGTAGGCTCCAGTCATATCAAGAAGAGAAACTTCACCACCACCCAATACGAGAGTTAAACCGTAAGTGTCAGCTGTGCTCAAACTTCTGATGCCAAGATTTCTAGCGGTTTGAATGGAGTCCTTGATGCCGGCCAGGTATAGAGTCTTGATAGCTGGGATGTTTAAACTTTGAGCAAGAGCGTCACGGAGAGCCACTGGCCCAGCATATTTACCATCATAGTTTTCTGGCATGTAGCAATCTTCTGGTTTGGTAGATTCGTCTTTTGGCTTGCCTTCTGGATCACAAGTTGATTGAAATTCGGTAGGCAAGTCAAAGACAACTGTATCCGGGGTATAACCTTTATTGAAAGCTGTAGCATAAACAAAAGGTTTGAAAGTTGATCCGGGTTGACGATGCGCAATGGTGACGTTGAAGTTACCGTCAATTTCTTTATCAAAGTAATCACGAGAACCCACCATGGCTAAAATCTGTCCGGTCTTTGGATCGATAGCTACTAAGGCAGCATTTTCTGCATTAAATTTAACTTTGTTTTCCAAGGCGTATTTCTTCAGAATTTCCTCAGCCTTTTGTTGCAAGTCATAATCTAGAGTGGTGATGACTTTTAGACCATTTTCCTGCATCATGGTTTGGCCATACTTGTCTTCCAAATACTGTTTGATATATTCCACAAAGTGCGGAGCTTTGATACCAGTTTTTTCTTGTGCTTTGAATTCCACCTTTTCCTTTTTGGCTTTGTTGGCTTCGTCTTGAGTGATGAATTTATTTTCCACCATTCTGTCTAGAACCAAATTTTTTCTCGCTTCCAATTTGTCACGGTTGTTACCGTACGGTGAATAGTAAGTTGGGGCTTGGGGTAGAGAAGCAATATAGGCTGATTCGGCCAAGGTTAGGTCAGAAGCGTTTTTATTAAAATAGGTTTGGCTAGCTTCTTGCACACCATAAATCGTACCGCCGTAAGGATTTTCATTGAGGTAAATTTCTAGGATTTGTTCCTTGGATAAAACCTGCTCAAGCTTTACAGCCAAAAACCATTCTTTTAGTTTTCGAGAAATAGTTTTGTCTTTGGTGAGGATGGTGTTTTTTACCACTTGTTGCGTAATGGTTGAACCACCCTGACCAAAACTGCCCGTGGTCAAGTTGGCGAGCATAGAACGAAGAATAGAGGTTGGGCGAATACCGTGGTGTTGATAGAAGTTACTGTCCTCGATAGCAACTGTGGCATTGCGTAAATAAAAAGAAATTTTATCAAGAGGTATGGTGGCATTTTTTACGTCCTCAAAAACATCATAGAGAAGAACCTTACCTGTGCGGTCGTAGATTTTTGTACTCTGAATAACTTTTCTTTGTTCAAAAGTACTAATATCAGGAAGTTTGAAACTAGCAAACCAAAGGAAGATAATGCCGCAAAATATTAGGGTGGCTGCTGCAATCATTAATAC
>JBAWVR010000034.1:0-8090 GCA_037147155.1 bacterium
CAACCTTGGTGCTGATATTATTTTTGCTTTTGATGAATGTACTTCACCAAACGAAGATTTGCGCTATCAAGAAGAGGCGATGGACCGCACTCATGCTTGGGCCAAGAGATCACTTGAAGAACACAACAAATTAAACACAGAAGATAAAATTGCTTTGTTTGGAATTGTTCAGGGTGGACGTGAAGAGCAACTTCGCAAAAAATCTGCCAAAGTAATTTCCGAAATGTTGGTGAATGGCAAAAGTTTTGACGGCTTTGGTATTGGTGGTTCATTTGCCAAGGAAGATATGTCCACCGCAGTCAAATGGGTGAACGAAATCTTGCCAGAAGAAAAACCTCGCCATCTCCTTGGTATTGGTGAGCCGGAAGATTTGTTTATGGGTATTGAAAGTGGAGTGGACTTGTTTGACTGTGTCTTGCCAACCCGTAATGGGCGCAATGGCACGCTCTATACCAAGACCGGCAAAATGCACATTGGTAACAATGCTTACCGTGAAGACCTAACCCCAATTGAAAGCGACTGCTCGTGTTACTCATGTAAAAATTATTCCAAATCATACATCGCCCATCTTTTCCGTGGTAATGAAATGTTGGCGGGTACTCTTGCTTCTATTCACAATGTTCACTTTTTGGTCAATTTGGTCAAAGATATTCGTCAGTCAATTTTAGACGATATGTTTGAAGAATTTAGAACTCAGTTTTTGACCAAGTATAAGTCAAAGAAAGAGGTGATTGAAGAAGAAAAATAGACTAGACTTGGTGGATAAATATCTTGACGTGTTTTTGAAACAGGCATAGCATTAATCTTGGATCTGGCAATTCTTTCTATTGTGGAAGGAAACAACAGCCAGGTAGTATCTGTTAGGTTTTGTTCGGGAGGAATGATTATGAGTGCATTGTTGGTTGAAACTGGTGATTGTGTTATCTACACACCAGACAAACCAGACATCGGGTCTCAAGTAATGGCAATGTTTGCCGGACTTGTGGACAGTGTGCGAGAGATAAAGTCAGAACACTCTGACGGCAAAACAATCCGCTTCGTCAAGAAGCAGAAGCGCCGTAGAAAGAAGGTGCAAAAGAAGTGAACCTCGTGTTCACGAAAGCGCGTCGGAGGAGACGCGCTTTGTCATGTCTGGACTTTTATATAAATAAGCCTACATTTAAACAAGGTGTTTTGATTTTAAAACAAAAGGAGTATTTATGAAAAAAAAAGATTTTTTCATGACCCTCTGTTGTATCAGGAGCCGTACTTTGTTCTAGCCTTTATTGACGACTGTGTTGAAGTAAACATGGTTAGACTATCGAACTACTTTTTTTCGAAAATAAATAGTGATGATGGTCTGTATCTGGACATGAGAGTTTTTGAAGATTTGGATATTATTAATTCAAGTAATATTTCATTCTCAGATAGATCAGATTTTTATTACAAGGACAAACCAATTCCTATTTGTTTCTGTGGAATAAACCGTGAGTATAAAAAGGAGATAATTGCAGAGTTAGAAAAAGTTCTTTATTGTAATATCCAAATCGTTATTGATGTGGCACCGATTGTTTGTGCACATTATGAAATAATTTTTGTTTTATTTGTTTCGGATGGAGATTGGCGACACTGTTCACCACCATCTTCATCTAAAACGTGACCGCTAGTTTATACTGGCGGTCATTTGCTTTAATAGCCAAAACAGTTTATATTGTGTATGTCAACCCCGTAGTAGATTTTTGCCTTTGAACGGATTACTACCGCGGATATCAAGTGGATTTTGATGATGATTTACTATACGAGAGCGTGCTAACTAATGTTTGTCCGTTCGACAGAGGTAAGGCAAAAATCACTAACCGGGCAAGACCCCGCCATTCTGTCATTCCCGTGCAGGCGGGAATCCAGTCTTATAATTTATGTCACAAAAAATATTCAAACTAGTTAGTAAGTATTCTCCGGCGGGTGATCAGCCACAAGCTATCACCAAACTCTTGTCCGGTATAAAATCTGGTAAACCACACCAGACTCTTTTGGGTGTGACCGGTTCCGGTAAGACTTTTACCGCCGCCAATATTATTGCTGAAGTCGGCAAACCAACTCTCGTTATTGCTCACAACAAAACTCTCGCTGCTCAACTCGCTCAAGAATATAAAGAATTCTTTCCAAACAATGCGGTTCATTACTTTGTCTCATATTACGACTACTATCAGCCAGAGGCCTATATTGCCCACAGTGACACCTATATTGAAAAGGAAGCCATGATCAACGAGGAAATAGATAGACTACGCCATGCCTCCACCCAAGCGCTTTTAACCCGCAAAGACGTGATCATTGTCGCCTCAGTCTCTTGTATTTACGGCTTGGGTTCTCCAGCTGAATATGAAAAAGTGAATCTCAAGATTTCTGTTGGTAGTAAACTCACTCGGGCAGAAATCATCCGCAAGATGATTGAGATACACTTTGAGAGAACCAATGCTGATTTGAAGCCTGGTCTATTTCGTGCCCTTGGTAATACCGTAGAAATTATGCCGGTCAACGAAAAGATGATTTTCCGTTTGGAGTTTGCTGGTGAACTTTTGGAAAAAATCCAAAGACTGGATGCCGTCACTCGTACCATCTTGGGTGATGAAACTGATATATTTATTTTTCCTGCCAAACATTTTATTTCTGGTAAAGAACAGGCCGAGTCCGCCCTTAAAACTATTAAAGCAGAATTAGAAGTCCGTTTGGAAGAATTAAAAAAAGAAGGCAAAAATCTAGAAGCGGAAAGATTGAAACGACGTACCAATTATGACTTGGCCCTCATTCGCGAAGTGGGTTATTGTAATGGTATTGAAAACTACTCCAGACATTTTTCTAATAAAGAAGCGGGGGAGGCACCTGATACTCTCTTGTCATACTTTCCGCACAAGGCTGATGGCTCAGCTGATTTTCTGACTATCATTGATGAGTCACATGTGACCGTGCCTCAGATTGGTGGTATGTATGCTGGTGATGCTTCTCGTAAAAAGAACTTGATTGATTATGGTTTTCGTTTGCCAAGTGCACGTGACAATCGTCCTTTGCGCTTTGAAGAATTTGAAGAGCGAGTAGGGCAAGTGATTTATACTTCAGCCACACCGGGTACTTATGAAATGGAGAAGTCTCGAGCTGATGATGCTGTAGCTGAGCAGGTGATTCGTCCAACTGGTTTGATTGATCCAAAAATTGAAATTCGCGGAGTGGTAGAAAATGGAAAGTATAAAGGTCAGGTGTACGACTTTATTACTGAGACTGAAAAAACTATCAAGGGAGGCGGTCGTGTCCTAGCTACAACTTTGACCAAGAAGATGGCTGAAGACCTCAGTGAGTTTTTACTCAGTAAAAATATTAAGACTAGCTACATTCATAGTGATATCAAGACTATGGAGCGTATTCATATTTTGTCTGAGTTCCGTAAAGGCGTGTTTGATTGTTTGGTGGGCGTGAACTTGCTAAGAGAAGGTTTGGACTTACCAGAAGTCGAATTCATTGGTATTCTCGATGCTGACAAAGAAGGCTTCCTACGCTCTGAAACTTCTTTGATTCAGACTATCGGTCGCGCGGCTCGTAATGTGAAGGGTTGGGTGGTTTTGTATGCTGACCATATTACCGGCTCTATGAAGAGAGCGATTGATGAGACCAATCGTCGTCGTGATAAACAGATTGCATATAATACTGCTCACAATATTACTCCAATCACCATTACAAAAAATATTCGTGACATTACCGAACAGCTGGAAACTGTACACACTAAAGCGGTTGGTGAGTTATTGCTATTGGATCAAAAGCTTTTCAAGGGTAAACCACGACAACTTATTCGTCAAAAGGAGATTCAGATGGAAGCAGCTGTAAAAATGCTGGACTTTGAAACGGCGGCTATTCTACGTGATGAAGTTTATGCTCTGAAAGAACAACTTGGAGAAGATCCAGAATTTGGTCAGGTGCGTCGTTTGAAGCGCGCTCAAGAAAAGAAAAACAATCTACAGAAAGCCAAAAAAGACAAAGATCCAAACAAAAAGTTTTTTAAGGTACCACAGGGGAAGCAAGTATAACCCCGTTGTAGAATTCGGCGTTAAAATTGTTTTTGTCAAAACAGACTTTAGTTTTACACTAAAGTCTGTTTTGCTAACTAGATTATCAAAGCAATAATTGAACGCAATTTCAAAAACGACGCCGAATCTCACAACCGGGTAAGTGTTTTGTTTGATACTTTATTTTTCTGATGCTATAATATTACCAGTAAAACTTTATGTTTAATTGGTTCAAAAAGAATATCAACAAAGTTGAGATGGTTCCGGCTTCGTCATGTGTTCGTCCTGACGATTTGGCTTACAATTTTGTCTATGTTGTGGCGCACCAATTAAAAACTCCTTTAACCGCTCTCAAATGGTCACTTGAGCTTCTTGATCATGATGAAATACAGAACGAGCTTGATCGTAAGAAACTATATCTTAAAATGCATGAGGCTACTGTCCACGCTGTACACTTGGTAGATGATATGATGAATGCCTATAAATTGGAGTCTGGCAAAATGCCATTTGATTTTGAAGAGAATCCCAATCCAATTGATTTGATCAATCGTACCATCTTGGAGGTTAGACCACTAATGGATAGAAAGAAGATTTCGCTTGAGACCAAGCTGGTTCAAGGTAGTTTTGGTACTCTGTTTATTGACCCAGACAAATTTCAAGATGTTATTCAAAACCTTTTGGACAATGCTATTCGTTATACTCAAGTCGCCGGAAAAATATTTATATCCTGTGAGCCAAAAGCTGACGGCATAGTAGTAGAGGTTAGAGACAACGGCATCGGTATTCCTGAAGAAGCCAAACCAAGAATCTTTGAAAAGTTCTATCGTTCACCCAAGGCTGTTGAGATGGTCAACAATGGTACCGGGCTCGGGCTCTTTATGGCTCGCGAAATTGTGAACGGTCATGGTGGCAAAATTTGGTTCACTTCAACAGAAGGAAAAGGGACAAGCTTCTTCGTCGCCTTGCCATATAAGAAGAAATAAATTATGAACAGAACAAGAGTAGGAGTCTTACGTGGCGGTCCAAGTGTGGAATACGATGTCTCGCTGAAAACCGGGCAGGCCGTTTTAAACAATCTCTCTGCTAAATACGAAGGGATTGATATTTTCATTGATAAGACTGGGGTTTGGAATAAAAATGGAAAGACAGTTAAACCAGAAGATGTATTCAGAAGTATCGATGTAATCTTCAACGCCTTGCACGGAGAATATGGTGAGGATGGCAAAATCCAACAACTCATGGACCAATTTGGCGTCAAATACACAGGCTCAAATGCTCTGGCTAGTGCTCTCGGTATGAATAAGATCATGGCCAAGAAAATCTTGAAAGATAATGGTATAAAAATGCCGACATATTTTGAATATCGAAAGGGTGCTGATGTCGCAAAGACCGCCGCTCAAATATTCAAATCCATGCTTATGCCAGTAATTATTAAACCTGCCGATCGGGGCTCATCACTGGGGCTTACCAAGGCTCAAACTTTGAAAGAAATCGAAGATGGACTGAATAAGGTTTTTGATATTTCAAATATTGCATTAGTGGAGGAATTTATTAATGGCAGGGAAGCGACCTGTGCGGTGATAGATAATTTTCGCGGAGAGAAGATATACTCGCTTTTACCCATTGAGATAGTTATTGATGATAAAGAACGAGTCTTTGATTTTGAACAAAAATATAGTGGGGGAACGAAAGAGATTTGTCCAGGGGATTTTTCTAAAGAAGACAAACAAAGTATTCAAGAGGTATCAGCCAAAGTACACAAGCTATTGGGTTTGAGACACTATTCACGGTCTGATCTTATTGTTACTCCAAAACGAGGAGTATATTTCTTGGAAGTAAATACTTTGCCTGGTTTGACTGAACAATCTTTGTTGCCCAAATCACTAGAAGCTGTCGGGACGACACTGTCTCAATTTTTAGATCATGTGTTGGAACTAGCTCTTCATAATAAGTAGTTTTTTCCTTGGAATTGTGCAGTTTTGCCGTTTGCGGATTGGGGTCAAATAAGATAAAATACGGAGTATGAATTTTGCTATACGCGAATTAGACAGAGACGAAGATTTCGATCCGAGTTCTATTTGCGTTGGTGTTCCTTTCACTCAGGCTGGATTTTACGGCGATTGGCAAAAGAGTTTGGGTAGAACAGTAAAAAGGTTTGTTGTTGAAAAAGAGGGAAGTCCGGTAGCCTATTTTCAGGTTATCAAATACCCATTACTTTTGGGCAAAAACTATTTATATATTCCATACGGTCCGGTTACCAAAGACAGATCTGAATCTTTTTTTAATTTCCTCAAACAAGAGTTAAAGGCTATTACAAAAAAAGAGAACGCAGTTTTTGTGCGTCTCGATTTTACTCCAAAAATAGAAAATAGTATTCTAAAAAAGTACTTTACTAAATCTCCTCTGTGTACCTACCACTCAGCATATTTCCAGCCTAGACAGGAATGGTTTTTGGGTCTAAAACCAACTGAAGCAGAGTTGATTGAGGCAATGCACGAAAATACCAGTTACTCTATCCGTACAGCAGAAAAGAGGGAAATGATCTCGGAAATTGTTACTGATGATTTTGAGCAATATTTTGAAGCTTTTCATGAGCTTATGACTATTACTGCCACCAGAAACGGTTTTAACCTGCATCAGAGAGAATATTACGAAGGAGTTTTTCACGGTCTATCTAAAGATAATTGTTTCTTATCGGTGGCGAGATTTGGAGAAAAGATTTTAGTAGTGGATGTATTTATTGTTTTTGGAGGGGTGGCCAACTATGTTTTTGGTTGCTCTAGTAATGAAGAGAGAAAACGTATGCCAGCCTATTCAGCCCAATGGAAAGCTATTCGTCATGCCAAGAGTATCGGTTGCACGGATTATAACTTTGGCGGTATTGCTACCGATAGTAAAATCTACAAAGGTTGGGAAGGGTTAACATCCTTTAAAAAGAAGTTTGGGGGTTATGCTGTTGACCATTCCGATTTCTTCGATGTTATTGCCAATCCATTTTGGTATTATTTGTACAGCTTGAGAAAGTTGGTGAAGAAGTGGGGACTATAAGAAAAACGGCTCAACTGAGCCGTTTTTCATTGTTAAATTATTAGTAGGATTACTTCTTTGAAGGAAGAATCTTGTACATACCTGTACCACAGACGGTACACTTGCCCTTTGCAGCTGGGCGACCTGGCTTGATCTCGACTTTCTCGACATCCTTCATTTCGCGCTTCTCCTTACACTTAACGCAATAACCAATTATTTTTTCATCCATAGTTCCTATAGTATAGCATATTCGGAAAGAAAAGGGTAGGGAGATAATAAAACCGCCTTTCGAATTCTACTTGGCGGTTATCTTTTTCTTCTTTTTCGTTCCTCCGTAGCGAGCCTTTTTGTAGGCTGGTGTGGCAGGTTTGGGTTGGATTTCCGGAAGTCTTTCTTGGAGGAATTTGATAGTTAGTTTAATCATCATTGCTCCACGCGGTGCATTGAAGGTCATGTGGGCCGCTCGCATGATCGAGTCAGATGCCGATCGGGCATATGCCTCTGCTGCAGTTATCTTCTTTTTCATTTTTACCTCCGTAAAAGTTTTAGGGCGTTTGTTCTTTTTCCTTACCCAGATTACAGGATTTTGTGAGAGATGTCGAGAGTGGTAATTAAGAGATATTTAAGGTGTATCACGAGTCACTAAGACTCTACAGGAATCTCGACCCTTACAGGGGGGTGGTATAGATCTTCGGGTTCTGCAGTATCCACCGGTTGGGTATTACAGGACTCTGTCACAGGTTTTTGTTTTACTAACAAAACCCGCGACCCCGCCTCGTGCCGTCGCACTCCGGCTTTCTCGTTCAGGACTAGGTCACAGATATTTCACTCGTCGTCACTCGTGAAATTCCGCGACCCCGACTCACTAAATTTTCTACTGAAAATTTTAGTTCCGTCTTTCGAGTCCTGACGCGAGTGATATCATCACTCGCTTAGGGCCCACCAACAAAAAACCGCTTTCGCGGTTTTTCCTAACGTTGGTGGACCCTACAGGACTCGAACCTGCCACCCCCTGCTTGCAAAGCAGGTGCT
>JBAWVR010000035.1:0-7961 GCA_037147155.1 bacterium
CTATAAACTATTTATATGAATAATCAAAAACAAAAAATCAGTACCGAGCCGTACAAGGGTGTGCGTGACTTCTTCCCAGAAGATATGTTCGTCCAGAACTATATATTCGACAAGATGAAGGATACCGTCAAAAAGTTTGGCTATGTGGAATATGGAGCATCTGTATTAGAATCAGCCGACCTTTATCGCGCCAAGTCTGGCGAAGAAATCGTTAACGAACAGACTTACAACTTTATTGACCGTGGTGGTCGTGAAGTAGCTATGCGTCCAGAAATGACTCCTACCCTAGCTCGTATGATTGCTGCTCGTCGCCGCGAACTCCCGACTCCGATTCGTTGGTTCTCCATTCCGAACCTTTTCCGCTATGAAAACCCTCAGCGTGGACGCCTCCGTGAACACTGGCAATTGAACGTAGATATCTTTGGTGTCAAAGGGATTGAAGCCGAGACTGAAGTTATTTCCGTCGCTCATGAACTTATGAAAGCTTTTGGTTTCAAGGATAATGATTTTGAAGTTCGTATCAACAGCCGAAAAATCACTGATTATATTATTCGTGATGAATTTGCCCTAAATGAAGAAGATGGACACAAGATTGTAAAGCTCCTAGACCGCAAAGCCAAACTTCCAAAGGAGGCTTTTGAAGAAGAAGTAAAAAATATTCTTGGCGACAAAGCTCAAGCTTTTTTCACAATTTTGAATTCCAAAAACTTTGAAGAATTCGTCACCGCTATTCCATCAGTCGTGGATTTTTGTGATTGCAAAGGTGAAGTACCAGAAGACAAAAAAGAAATGGTCAAAGCGATTGCCGAAATTCGCGAACTCATGGCCAGTCTCGAAGCGCTTGGTATTGGTAACGTAGTTTTTGACCAGACTATTATGCGCGGTTTTGATTATTACACTGGTATTGTCTTTGAGATCTTTGACAACAATCCAGCCAACAAGCGCGCTGTCTTTGGTGGTGGTCGTTATGATGACCTGCTCGCTCTCTTTGGCAATGACAAAGTCCCAGCTGTTGGTTTTGGCACGGGCGACGTCATTATCCGCGATCTTATGGAGACTTATGGCACCTTACCAAAATACACCAATGAAACTAAACTCTATATTTGTTTAGCAGAAGAAAGTGCTATGGGTTTTGCTCAGGAAACTGCTCAAGACTTGCGTGAAGACGGTATCAATGTAGCAATTGATTATTCCGGAAAAAAGATTGGCGACCAAATCAAAGCGGCTGATAAAATGGGTATTCCTTACATTGTAGTAATTGGCGGTGAGGAGGTTAAGACCGGTCAATTGAAGGTAAAAAATATTGTGACTGGAGACGAGCAGACTGTTGCTGATACTGAATTAGCAAAATTATTAAAATAGTTTTTTAAAAGCTCTTAAACTAAATGCGTAAGATTATTTTTGATATTGAAACTCAAAATACTTTTGAGGAGGCTGGTAGTTCTGACCCTGCCGATTTATCCATATCTGTGCTCTGTTATTATGATTCAGCTGATGATAGTTATCATTCACTGAAATATGATGAGTTGAACAAGTTTTGGCCAATAGCTGAACAAGCAGATTTATTGATTGGCTACAACTCAGACCACTTTGATATTCCACTTCTTAATAAATATTACGCTGGAGATCTAACCAAAATCAAAAGTCTGGACTTATTGAGTGAAATCAAAAAATCACTCGGCCGTCGCATCAAAATGGACACTGTTGCTGAAGCCACTTTGGGTATCAACAAATCTGGTCATGGTCTCGAAGCAGTCGCCTGGTGGAAAAGTGGTGAGATAGACAAGATTATTAAATATTGTATAGATGACGTAAAAATCACTAAAGAAATTTACGACTATGCCATGAAAAATCAGTGTCTCAAGTATAAAGAATTTGGCGAAATCAAAACTATCAAAATTGATACCAAGGATTGGGAAACCAAAGCAGACAGCAATATGACTTTTACATTACCGTTCTAAACACAGGATAAAAACCGCCGTTCGCTCCGCGAGCGGCGGTTTTGCATTTAGTCTATTCGAGGAGCAAAAGACTAAACATTAATCCAACTCCAATTAAAATTGAAATCAACTGGACAAAAGAGTCCTTAATCCCCGTCTTCTTGTGGAGCTGTGGCACCAAATCAGAACCAGCAATGTAAATAAAGCCACCAACCGCTAGGGCTAATAGGTATGGAATAGCGGAAGTTACTTTCTCAACAAAAACCAAAGTAACCACGGCTCCGAGGATGGCAGTCAGAGCAGAAACAAAATTATAAAATAAGGCTTTAGTCTTGGAAAAACCAGAGTGAATCAAAATAGCAAAGTGGCCAAGCTCTTGAGGAATCTCGTGCAGAACCACAGCTAATGTAGTGGCCCAACCAACCGCTGGACCAGCCAAAAAAGATACTGCAATAATTACACCATCTATAAAATTGTGTACTCCGTCACCAAGAAGCACTACGTAACCAACCGGCTGAACCTTTTCACAATGTTCGCCTTCTTCATGATGAGTCTCTGTCTCTTCCAAGTCGTCACCATGTTCATGTCGCCAGTGGACAAACTTTTCCAAGATAAAGAAAATTAAGAGTCCGATCAAAACAAACGAAGCGGCACTTGTTCCAGAAATACTTTTTAAACTTTCTGGCAAAAGATGAATAAAAGCATCACCGAAGAGTGAACCAACGGACACACTAATCAAGACGAAAATCAAACGCTTGAGCCAGGCCTCTTTAATAAAGAAAAAAACAATGCCCAATAGAGATAAAAAACTAACCAAAACCACCGCCAGCAAGGTATTTAACCAAATCATAATAGAGCCATTGTACTACAATTGGTTTACAATTTAAAGTGTGGTAAAATAGCGACATATGAATAAAGAAAATTTAAAGATTCCAATAGCCATAGTTTTGGCTGGAGCATTAATCGCTTTAGCAGTTTATTTCTCTAACATTGTTCCTCAAAAAAGTTTAACCCCGACAGCAAAAGACAACTCGGCCAGTCTGTCACAAACTTTTTCTTTCGGACCAATCTCACCTATCAATGCCAAAGATCAAGTTTTGGGTAATCCAAACGCTGATTTAACCTTCGTAGTTTATTCAGATATGCAGTGCCCATATTGTAAGTCATACCATGTCACTATGAAAAAGATTGTTGATAACTATGCCAAGGATGGCAAAGTAGCCTTGGTGGTAAGAAATCTACCTCTATCTTCAATTCATCCATTTGCTCTACCTTCAGCTATAGCTAGTGAATGTGTGGCCAAACTTGGCGGCGCTGATAAATATTGGAAATATGTTGATAGTGCTTTTGCTGCTACCCTCGATAGCGAAGACACTATTATTAACTTGGCAGTTAAGGCTGGTGTTAAAAAGGATGATATTTCTGTTTGTATGAAGAGTGATGATATTAGCAGTTTGGTCAAAACTCAATCTGATGAAATGATCTCTGCTACCGGTGGTCGTATTGGAACACCTCACACTATTGTTTTTCTAAAGGAACCTTTGACTACTACAGGCAAAAATAATATCAATTTGATGTTCTCAAAGATCGGCGGTGATGTAGATATTTCTGCTGATTCTAAAGAAATTGGTTTTGCCGGAAATATTCCTTTTGAACTCATGAAGTTGTTTGTTGATACAGCGACTAAAAAATAGAGACTAGACGCAAAACCGCCAACCCTTCGGGTTGGCGGTTTTCTATTTGCGGTCGATTTGTTGTATTCGTTTAATTAGTATATTTGTTTAGCTATATCTTCCCCGTCAGTAAATCCTCCTCAAACTCTTTAATATTTTCTAGATTATTCTTATCCTTGTATTTGGACACATCAGGTAAATCTAGATTCATAATCTTTTGATAGACAACAGCAATTAACTTTTTCAAACGCTCCACCTTGTCTTCATCAAAACCCATCTCAAGTGTGGCAATTTTGCCAGTCTTCTTGTCTGGTTCCACAAACTCTAGAATGCCCATCTTGGCTGTATATTTGTCTGCCAAATCGCGAGAATTTTCTACTAAAAGCTTGTAATACAAAAGCTGTCTTTCATATTCATAAAGCTTGGTCTTATCATAATCATCCCCCGCATCCCATTCATCACGTGCTTTGCCGGTTTTGTAATCATAGACCGTCACTTCACTACCGGTTGTGGCAATCTTATCAATCTTACCTGTGAGATGTGCTCCGAGAATATTTACACCCTGATCACGGAAGTTAAACTCCACCAAATCTTTGGCATTGAAATGAGTGGCTCGGTCTTTTAAGAAAGTCGGCAAACAATTGAGTCCGCGTTCTTCATACAAAGCATAATCCTCTGGAGCCAATCTTTCCTTTCTCAAAAACTTTTTAAACCATTCACACACCTCGTCGTTCTTCGGCATCTTACTCTCCTTCTTCAAATATAAAGAAATGTTTTCCAAGGTAGAGTGAATAGCCGAACCATAAGAACCTGACGGTGATTTGGCCTGTGGAAAACGCAAAAGGTTTTGTTCCAAGAAATATTGTGGACCTCCCTTCTCCACATTTAGAAAGTTATTGAGATGAGTGACGGACATCTGATACTCGTCGAGGAGTGACAACAAAAGCTTTTTCTCTTCGCCCAAAAATGGAGCGGTATGATATTTCAGCCATGACGCCGTCAAAACTTCTTTGGTTTCTGGAAAAGTTTCTTCGTCAGCTTTTGGATTATCTAAATAGACTTTCTTCAAAGCTTCACGAGACAAAACTTTTTCTTCGCCTTCTTCGGCAATAAGAAAACGCAAACGAGATGAGAGCCCACCGTCCTCTTCGGTCTCATAGGAGGTCAGGAACAAGTGGCGACGAGCGCGAGTAATAGCGACATAAAACAAACGCAATTGATCATCTTCATTGTCTCCCGCTGGTTTGATTGGCAAATTGGACGGCAAGACCAATCGTGAGACCATGCCACGTCCAGCCCAAATCTTGTCCTGGCAAGACAGAACAAAAACTGTATTAAACTCCAAACCTTTGGCACCATGCGCAGTCATCAGATTCACAGCGTCACCCATTTTAGCAAACGGACTTTTATCATTGAGTGACAAATCATTCTTCTCGTGTAAATCCACAAACTGAATTAAATCTTTGATAGTCAAAACTTCACCCTTTTTATATTCGCGCAAAGCATTTACAAACACTCGCAAACTAGACAAGAAAGACAGGTATTCAGCTCGAGCGTGCTCAAATCTGTCTTGGCTAAAATAGTAACTTTTGAATGGCGAAATAAATTCATTGTCAGCCGAACAAACTTGGAATTTTGGTTTGTTTTCAGTATCTGTATCATCATCCTCATTTTCTGCGGAAAGCGGCATTTTAGCCCCAACCAAGTCGTCTAAAATGCGCTCCAAAGGCTCTATTTGAGCCCTAGTGCCTAGATTTACGAGGAAGCGCCCAACTTGTTTGACCTGCTTATCGGGGTAGTCTAGCATGACTTCTAGCCAGTTTTTCTTGCCGAAACTTCGGCCAGCTTCTAGAGACACTCGCCAGATAGTTTCGCGTGGAATTGCCCAAAACGGGAAGGCTAAAATCTGGGGCAAAAGTTCATCCGCCTCGTCTTTATATTTATCAACCAGAGATGAAATAAAGCGAGACAAAATAATCAGCTGAGCAATGTGTGGTTCTTTGAAAACATTTTGTTCACGTTCATAGCGAATCGGTACACCAGCTCCTTGCATATATGATACCAATTCTTCCAACTGCCAATGCTTGCGCGCAATGACGGCGATCTCGGCTGGATTCTCTCCTGCCTCGATTCGTCTTTTTATTTCTCTCGAAACAAAATGATATTCATGAGCACTAGTTGGAAAATCTTTACGGACAATATCACCCTGATGGATTTCTGGATTGGAAGCAATTAAATTCTTTTCAATCTCCGGCAAAAGGTTTTCTAGACGGTCTTTACCCTTGCGAATAATATGAGAAGCAATGTCTAAAATGTCTTGGTGGGAGCGATAGTTCTTGGTCATAGTCACCACCTCCACATCATTAAACATTTTTTTGAAGTTGATGATATTGGAAATCTCGGCGCCTTGGAATTTGTAAATCGCTTGGTCATCATCCCCCACCACCATAATATTTGGCTTGCCTTCATTGACCGGTGCATCACTAACCAAACGCAAAATTTTCATCTGGGCATCGTTGGTATCTTGAAACTCATCCACCAAAACATATTGATATTGTTCTTGAATCTCGTAACGCAATTCTGGATTATTTTTTAGCACGCGCAAAACATCGAGAATCATATCGTCAAAATCATAATAGCCATGAGCATGCATTTGCTCACGATAGGTAGCGTAGATTTTACCCAAAGCCTGCATCTTCTCTAGATATACAGTGTCTTTCAAAACTTTGCCATTATTATCTTCTGACTTGCACCAAGTATCGCGCCATTTAGCAATCGGTTTGGTATTCTCTTCTTGTAGCGCTTCTTCAGCCGCTTTGCTTAGTGATTCTCCAGCCATAGTGGCCAAATTTTTAAAACCTTCAATTGGGAAATCCAAACCTTGTTTTTCACCTAGTTCAATCATCTGATCAGCTGCCACGGAAAATCTCATCAGATCATTTTTATTGAGACGACCTTCAAATAGACCGTCAATAATTTTATTGAGTTGTTTTAAAACTCGATCATTGTGAGCTAGAATATCGCCAAAATCTTCTGGCTCTAAACCGGCTTTTTTTAAGTAAGCGATAGTTTTTAAACAGTCTTTCAAAAAGACAAAACCTTGTTCTGGATGATAGGAACGAAGTGGATGTTTGGCTGGCAAAGCCGTAAAAATCTCCTCCATGATTTGAATCTGGGTAAGTTCGTCGGCTGGAGAATAAAAAGCGGCCCCATAAAAATATTCTGGGTATTTCTGAATAATATCTGTACAAAAACCATGGAAAGTATAAATCGCCACACGGTAGGCTTCGGTACCAATCAGTCCAGCTAAACGTTTGCGCATGTTGGTGGCGGCGGCCTCGGTAAAAGTTAAACACAAAATGTTGCTAGCCAAGACTTGAGTCTCGGTGAGAATTCGGCCAATACGCAAAGACAAAATTTCTGTCTTGCCTGAGCCTGGACCAGCAATGACTAAAAGCGGGCCTTCGATACTATCCACGGCGCGTTTTTGCTCAGGATTTAGCTTTTGATAACGCTTCTCAAAATTCTCATTGTTGGTTTTAATTTCAGATTTCATTAGGTAAATTATAGCACCAGAACGAGGTAGTTCAAAACCATTGAAAAAGGCGCCGGAAACAAGTTCCGGCGCCACCACAAGATGTTGCTTATTACCACTCAATCGCCATAATTGCAGCCTTATGATATCCATCACAACCACCGAAACCAGTGATTATTTGAGAGATTAGATTTTCGTCCGAAAGAAGGTACCCTTTGCCTGTCGATGTTGAGTAAACACCAATATACATCTGTTGAGAACACAACCAATCCGCCCCGGACAAACAAAATTCAGCACATCCAGTTAAAAAACGATACCAGTGTCCTGAACCCCTGTCATCTTTTGGAGCAAGAATATCTGCGCCCAAATAAATTATTTCGCTTCGGCATTTCAACGTATTGCCGGTTTTGGGATCAATCACAGTAAACTCAACTTTACGTCCACGACCAATTCTCGACTGATCCAACACTTGCATATTTAGCTCTAAAACTCCTGGACCTTTTACTATCTCCAAGAGGTTGAAATGTCTTGATCCGTTCCCCTCAATCATCTTCTTGAAAATTTCTGGATTGATTCTGATCCCATTACCTTTGGTTTTCATAAGAAAACCCTCCTGTACTGTATGCTTTTACCCAATTAAAGGCTGAGTATTTACCTCTTACAAGCCCCATAAGTGACTTGCGTTCTGTCTAACAAGACAGAGTAATCTGCTCTACACAATACATAAAATATTCCTAAACGTCAATATAAAACAAAACCCTTATCATTTCTGTCCGGCCGGACAGAAATGATAAGGTTTTAATAACTGTTTAC
>JBAWVR010000036.1:0-7942 GCA_037147155.1 bacterium
TATGTATCTATTTGGAATTAATCCACAAGGTGGTTTCGTAAAATTGATTATTATTCTAGTTATTGCAATCCTGGTTTTAAGTTATCTTGGTTTTGATCTTAAATCAATTGTTGAATCTCAACAAAACCAAAAAAACTTTAATTATGTCTGGGCTTACATCAATGCTTTCTGGACAAAGTACTTACAAGCTCCAGCCGCCTGGCTTTGGGACAATGTAATGATTAAAATTGTTTGGGAAAAATGCATTCTGGTGGGCATACATTTATTGCAAACTGACGATTTCTTAAATGGTGCAAAGAATGGCCAGCCACAGACCAACAGCATGGTACCAACTAACTAAAAAATATTTTGACAGCCTCTAGAGACAATCTAGAGGCTGTCTTTTTGTATGGGTCAAAAACTTTGAGGTCAAAGGGGCTTTGGCCCTGGTATATACCTACCTCTAGACAGTCCTCTCGAACCAGACGATTTTGACACCAAATAGGCAAAATAGCCAAAAGGGGCAAAAATGACCAGATTTGATAAAAACTTCAAAAACAGTGATTTGTGTAATAAATTATTTTTTAAAAAAAGTGATAGACAGATTCAGGGAAGAGAAAAATTTTTGAAATATATTTGAGAATAAAACAATTAATTATCTATTTACCAACAAAATAATATTTTCTAAACAATTTTAATTAAAATATCAGGGGAAGTGGTCAGGCTCAGATTCTAGCCTTATTACAGATATATAGTGGGCAAAAGATATATTGTGCGACATGTATCTATAATCCTTCCCCACGTCTTCTATAGGCCATAAGGCTTTTTTACCAAACTGTTTGTTTATTATTTTTATATTTAACATTTCCATAAATATTTCTCCGGCACAAAATATTTTGAACTTTAGGTTTAAATGTTTAAATTATGTTGTTTTGATACTTGATCAAAACCAGTCGAATTACCTACCCCTTCTCATATGTCACTTTTTGGCAATAAGAAAACCCCGTGCCTTTCAACACGGGGCGATCACCATCAAGTGATCAAAGAACAATAATAATTACGAGGGCTTCGGAGTCAACCGGGTAAGAAACTGTTGGACAACATTTTCAAGACCGGTTCCCTTGGTCATCTCAATGAATGAGGTGGCAACGCTTTGTTCCCGGAGGATGGCCAGCGGAGACATAGCCTCAGCGACCCGACAAGCCAAGTCTTTGTCACCAAAGGCCTGGAGCGCGGCGATGAGATCCGGCGAGAATGCGGCAGCTTTAATCTTCAAGGCTTCAGCTGCTGTCATCTCGGCCTTGAATTTCAAATCCTGCTGTTGCTGCAGGGTTGCAAGACCCTGTTCATCAGTTGCCTTCTGCCGGGCCAGCTCGGATGTAGAAATCGAGTCGTAAATTTCCTGCAAAGCTTTTTCGGCTTGCTTGGAAATAAGCTGAACTTGATTTTCCTTCTCGAGCCTGGCCAGAGCCAAAGCTGTTTCGCGAGCCACAGCTTGTGCTTG
The DNA here is from genome assembly GCA_037147155.1 of bacterium. Lineage (GTDB taxonomy): Bacteria > Patescibacteriota > Minisyncoccia > Phycocordibacterales > GWA1-40-21 > JBAWVR01. The sequence continues at coordinate 1,484 of JBAWVR010000036.1, forward strand.
CAGTTCGAGCTTGAGGAGGTTGATTTCAGCCTCCATCTGCTGTTTTACCTTGGCAACTTCTTGTTGCTTAGCAGCGGTTTGAAGATCTTGCTGTGCCTTGGCAATCGCCAAAGCAGCTTTGACCGTCTCGTGCTGAGCACCAACCATAAGTTGAGAGATAGCGTCATTTCCAATCACAATGTCGAGGACTTCGACATCGTAGATTCTCATGCCGTTCTCTTTGAAGACACGTCCGGGCCGACCTTTATCAGCTTCGGCCTTGCCGAGAATAGAATCACGAATCAGATCGATGGCGCCCTTGTGGAATTCCTGGATGCCGAGCTTCTTCACCATGTTGCGAATGAGCGACCGGGTGTGGTCACACATGAACTGGATATAGTTCTCGACATTGAACCAGATCATCGGATCGCCTTCAAAGTTGACGCGATATGAGAGTCTGACCCTCACATTTACCAGATCACTGGTTTCCGCTTCAACAATATCGGACACCCGATTATTCTTGACCCGCAAATAGGCGGTCTTGATGGTTTTTTCGGAATTCTTCGGAGTCCCCGTCGACAATTCAGTCGGCATGAGAATTTCATCAAATTCCAGCAAACGAGTTGCCGGGCCTTGAATCACCTCACGGTCTCCTGTCTTGCCAACGACGAGTACTGCGTAGCCAGTCCACGGGCTGACTTCCACTGCCCCATCATACTTATTGTCGAGAGTCACCGTGCGCGGCGGAGTGAAGCTGGACTTGCGTCCAAATTCTTCACCGGCCAACAGCGCATCGTACGAAACTTCCGACCGCATTGAGCGAGTCAGACTGGGTACCATCGAGGCAGCCAGACGCATGGTGGATGGATCAGTGTTGCGTGCTTCTTCGAGCAGCTGTTCATTGACTTGGATGGCTCGGGTGTTGCCCGGGTACCACAATTCAACTTGCTTCTTCTCGAGTGCTCGTCTGACGATAACTTCAGTCCGTGGATCAGGCAAAAGCATCGCCGGTCCCCTGACCATTGTAACCACGCCAGTATCACGATTCAGAACGTAGCGCCCTTCACCGGAGGTGACAGCCACCGCAAAATTGATGGCTTGCTCACCATACTTGATGATGGCATGTTCCGGACGAGGATAGTAAATAGCTTGGTCTTTGCCAGTAATGAAAAGTTCTTCACCGGCTCCATACTTTTTTCCACCCTCTTCGTAAGGGGCAATCACTTTGACATAGAGGCCGCTGTTCGGATTGAGCTCGATGGCTTTGAATTTCTTGCTTCCACCCTTTTCCATAAAGGTTTCGGTGGGGCTGGGAAAGACAACGGCCGGGCCACGCACGAAGCGTTTGGCACCAGCTTCATCGAGCAAAATGCAGTACTCGAGCTGTTCGAGACTAACTGCATCACGAACGAAACTTCCATCGCGTTCATCCTTGACCACGGCAATGCCGGTTGGCGGAATATAGAAGGACAAATCGGTGCCCTTCATGATAAACCGTTGACCCATCGACAGATTTTCCGGAGGCTTGCTGTCTTCGGTCGTGGTCGCTGCAGCCGGAGCATCGGCCGTATCTTTCGGATTAGCGTCCGTTTTTTCCGTCTGGGGCTGACGCTTGATGACTGCCTGGTTCCAATTCTTTCGAGCCGCCTCATCATTGTAGACCTGGACGACCAAGTATTGGTTCGAGCGCAGCCGATGACCGGCAATAACCTCAGCATACTGCTGATACCACAAGGCAAAGTAGGCCGGACCACGAACATTCACCTTGCGACCGTAATCGAGGGGCACAAGAGTGTTCGAGGCGTTTTCCTTGGGATGTTCATACTGCTTGTCGCTTGCCGGATTATCCAGCACGATGTACGAACCTTCCGGGGCGCCGACAAACGAACTGACCGCTTCCTGCATGTTGCAGGGTTTGTAGGTTTGGGCACTGTGATCCCAACGAATGGGAGTGTCCGTCTCGGAGAGACTGGTTTTGCTCGGACCGACATAGACACAAACGTGCCCTTTTGTCCGATCCAAGATAAACGCTGATTGTCCTGCGGCGAGCACAAGCTCGCCTCCTTTGGTTCCGTCTGACGCCATGGTAGGCCTGCCTTTCTAAAAAGTTTTCTTTTGCTAGATTTCCGTTCAAAAAATTGAACAGATCACAGCTTACAAAAAACCACCTTTATGAGGTAGATTATCTATAAGCTGTGAGGAAATCCAACAAAGCTCATTTCAATGAACCTGTTATATCTTTCCCAAGTATAATGATTAAATATCATTATGTCAATCACCTACCCCAGCCATAACAAAACCCGGCCTTGCGGTCGGGTTTTGTTGTTCAGTTATAAGTTTTGGGCAAATGTCTGATTACTTGGTCAAAGCTACTTTAGAATCGAGCTTGGCTACTTTACCCAAGGACTTCTTCCAGCATTTTGAGGAAGAAACCCACGGAGCAGCACCTTCACGATCATACAAGTATTTGGCATAAGCTAGGTTACCATCAATGGTTTCCAAATCAAAGCCAAGTTTCTTAGCGGTATCAGCGTGATAATATTCGTTAATCTGCATCACACCAACATCACCCTTGTTTACCCTACCACGAACGGCTTCACCGTCTGGGGCAAAGTGTCTAAAGCTAGATTCACAGAAAGCAATTTCAGCCAAGATTGGAGTGTCAGCATAATATTCCCTGACATACTCCTCGAAAGTTACTGGGTCATTTTTCTTATTCGTAAGTTTTTGTTCAGTAACTGATACTGCCTTTGCCTTGTTCGCAATCAGTACGGCGTCAGACATCGCATCCTTTGGCATATCAACCATGTAGGTTCCTGCCAAGACCAGCGTAGATATAAGTTCAAACATAATTTAATGTAAAAATCAGGTTTGCCCTGATTTAGATATATGATAGCACCTTTCACCTTTCTTGTCAAGGGATAACCACGAAAATAGGGGTATGTCAAACAGGTAAAAATGGCCTAAAATAAGGCTTTTTTACTTGACAAATCCCCTATTTTGTATGCCAGAAATTTCGGGCTTTTTAAAAGTCGTGTTGCTATTTGGAGAGTTTGGAGAAACTTGACTCTAAGCTATCCAAGGTAGTGGAAAACCAGCAAATTCTGGTAGTAAATTCTTATTAAATAAGAGTCGGGACATGGCTTCAGCCTCAATCTTTGCACCATTTAGAGCATTATGAGGACGAGATTCAGCTGGTAACCCGACATATTTTGAAATGGTATCCGAATCTAGATTGGTACGATGGTTTTTTATTTCAGGTATTATTCCATGAGATATCATATGGGCATAGCAAACAGAATGCAGATCAACTGTGCGATATGCCAATGGCCAATTCAACTTGGCGCGAAAAGCTGCTTCTTTGAGAAAGTCGCGATCAAAAGAAGGATTCTGTCCGCCAGTGGTATGATCTTCCCTATTTGCTATCCACTGTAAGAATGCTTTGACCAGCTCAGCTTCAGATTGTTTCGTCTTCCCTGTTATCTCCTCACGAGTAAAACCATTGTACTCCAAAGCAGCTGGGTCGATATGGGCACCGTCCCAGATTCGACACTCACCATAAAACTGCTCAGTTGGGTGATTGAGGTCAACGGCCCCCACGGACAATACCGAGTTCTTGTTTTGGTCTACCCCTGAAGCTTCTACGTCTACTATTATCATAAGGTAATTATACTCGCTCTCTTCTGTCATTGCGAGGAGGTCTTACGACGAAGCAATCCAGACCTTTAGTTATAAGATATCAACAAAACCTGGATTGCTTCGCAAGGCTCGCAATGACAATACAGAGATTAAAAATTACTTAAGTCCTGGGCAATTACTGGCTGGTTCATACCCAGCTGCTTTGGCGGCGGCAAAAGTCTGAAAAGTGATTTTGTTGGCCTCGCTAATTTGTTTGGCTCCGGCACACCAAGGGTAATGATACTTTTTGCCAGTCTTGGAAGCAACAACTACTTCAGAACCTACCGTCTGACCATTAGGTGGTGTGGAATTTGAACTAACGGTAGTTTGGACTTGCCCTTTGACATCAATCTCAGCCACCAGACTCTCGTCGTGTCCAAAGATTAGTGGTGGACGTTTGGTCTCAAAGGATGAGAGCTTGCCCAACCCAAAGCTAATCACGGCCACCAAGACAAAAGCCACAATAATGAAGATATCGGCCGGCCAGCGGTCATTGGCTAGGAGTTTGGCCCGGCCAACCAACTTATCCCGACCACTGTCAAACCGGGACTTGATTTTTTCCTTAAAATCTTTTATACTCACAAGGCAATTATAACATAAGTTCGGGCCTGGTGATGCTATGTACTTCACTGGGGACTCGGGTAAAGGTTTGATTGTTTATCCGGAAAGCTATATGTTTTCCAGATTTACTATATAAATTCACCCACCCTTTAAAATCGACAATTCCGATTGTCGTCCCCGCGAAGGCGGGGATCCAGTCGGTAATCTTTTTTTCGGGTAAAAAATACAATGTCCACAAAAAAAGCTGCCGGTGTGTCCAAAAACGGTAGAGATTCCAATCCAAGATACCTCGGTATTAAACTCTATGATGGTCAGATTGCCAAAATTGGTTCAATCATTGTCCGTCAGAAAGGCCGTGAAGTCATGGCTGGAAAGAACGTTGGTGTAGGTTCTGATCATACTCTTTTTGCTCTAGCAGAAGGAAAAGTAAAGTTCGGCACCAAGCGCAAGACCAACTTTGACTCCAAGAATGTTCGCAAGAAGATTGTTTCAATCATTGCCTAAATCTTATACAAAAACCACTCACTTGAGTGGTTTTTGTTTGTCATTGCGAGAAGGTCTTCCGACGAAGCAATCCAGACCTTTAGTTACAGAATATTATTAAGACCTGGATTGCTTCGCAAAGCCTCGCAATGACGAATTAATTATTTAATTATTAAATTCTTCCTCATCTTTTCTCTATGATACTTAATAGCAAAACGGTGGGCTTCCGCATTCAACTTTAAAATCTGACTTTTATACTTTGCAATTATTTCTGGATTCCCAACAATCACCACGGCTTTGTGTTTATCATTTTTAGTCACCGCTACGACTTCGGCTTTAACCTTTTTCTCAGCTAGAGCTTTCTTGATTACCACGAGTTGTCTCTTGTCACCATCAGCCACTAACAAATCTGGCATAGTCCAAGCAGTATGCTCAAGGCGACGACTAACGATTTCTTGCAGGGCACGTAAATCATCTTGGCGACTTTGTTTAATAATAAATTTACGATATTCGGCTGGGGTTAATTCCCCATTTTCAAAAACCACCATGACCCCAACATTGGCTTCACCAGAGAGGTGTGCTACATCATAAGCCTCCATTCTAAACCCTGTTTTTAGGCCTATTTTGCCCTTATTTGAGGCTTTTTCACCCTCATTAGAGTCTTTTATCAGCCCAACGTCCTGGATGTGTTTTAGGGCAAAAATGGTCTTCTTGATCTTGCTGGCTTTTTCAAATTCTTGAGTCTTGGCCAAAGCATTCATTTCCTTCTCTAAATCTCTAACGAGTTTGTCTTTTTCCCCTGAGAAAAACTTCACCAAATTTTTGATAGTCTTATTGTATTCCACTTTGCTAACCATACCAACGCAAGTACCCGGACAAAGACCAATCTGAAAATTAAAGCATGGAGACTTTTGATTAAGTTTACATTCGGAGCGATATGGGAATATTTTGCGGAGAATCTTTAGACCCTCTTTGAGTGCGGTGCCTTGAGTAAAGGGTCCGAATTTAATTTTGATTTTGTAATCTACACCAGTCTCCAATTCCCTCTCCCGCACCAAAAGTACACGAGGAAAATCTTCGTTGGTGATAACAATAAAATTAAAACTGCGATTATCTTTTTCTTTGGTATTATACCAAGGTTGATATTGCTTGATGAGCTTGGCTTCCAGAATTATGGCTTCCAAGACTGAGTCGGTATGCTGAAAATCCACCTTGTTCGCTTTGGTAACCATGTCCACCAGAAGTGGTCCACGGGTAGCGATGAGATCATTGGCAAAATAGCTTCGCACACGGTCGCGAAGTGAGGTAGCTCGGCCGATATACAGCACTTTGGAGCCTTCCTTGAAGAGATAGACTCCAGGATTGTCGGGCAGATTGAGTTTGGTGTAATTTAACTTTTCCACAGGTTTATTCTGACACATTATTGACTTTTTGGATAGTTCTATTAGAATTATCCTCGGACTCACATTTTTGTTGAGTTAATGCTACAAAACAAGTTCTTTCGGGAGGAATCACAACATGGGAATTTTCCACAGTCCGAAGTGGGGTTGGACAATCGCCGGCCTCTTCGTAGCAGGTATCGGGCTTGCCCTTTACCTCAGTCGCTGAGCTAGTCAAAACACAATTGACTAACTCAAAAAAACAAACGCGCCATCAGTGTCTGCTGATGGTCGTTTTCTTTTGTCTATGTTTGACAAATATAATAATCAACTACCCCGCAGCAAGCTGACGGGGTATGAGGAGTTCCAGTGCCAAAAG
>JBAWVR010000037.1:0-7580 GCA_037147155.1 bacterium
GTCAATACTCGATACTGATTTATACAGTAATGTCGTTATTAAATCAAAAGTATATTTACTCGAGTACCGCTTTTATTCTTCTCACCCCAGCCGAGACCGCTTCTTCTTTCATGATCTTGAAGTGACCGAGGACTTTGGTGTTCTCGACATGTGGACCACCACAAATCTCTTTACTGAAAGTTTCAGAATCATTGCCCACAGTATAAACTTTAACTACTTCATCATACTTGTCGGTAAAGACACCAATAGCACCTTGATCTTTGGCCTCTTTCACCGACATTTGAGCCAAAGTGACAGGATATTCTTTCTTGATAGCTTCATTTACCAAATCTTCAACTTGTTTCTTTTGTTCATCAGTCATCTTTTCTGGATGAGAAAAGTCGAAACGCATTCTCTCGGCAGTAATATTTGAGCCTTTTTGATAGATATGATCACCTAGAACTTTTCGGAGAGCCGCATTAAGTAAGTGAGTAGCAGTATGATATTTGGTTTCAATCTCTCCAGTTCCAGCTAGTCCTCCTTTAAACTTTTGTTCAGCTCCGGCGCGAGAAAGTTCTTGATGTTTTTTCGTCTCATCGACAAAAGCCACAGCATCGACTGTAACATTTCTCTCTTGGGCCAATTCCAAAGTAAGTTCCAATGGGAAACCATAAGTTGAGAACAAAATAAAAGCATCATGACCAGAAATATTTTTGTCCGCCAATTTAGAAAACTCTCTAATTCCCTTTTCCAATGTAGTTCTGAACTTAAAGTCTTCAGACATTAGTTCCTTCTTAATATCATCTACTTTGGTTTTGACTTCCGGATAGGCCACAGCATACATTTTGACCACTTCCTCAGCTACATAAGCCAAAGAATCATTTGGCATGCCGAGCTTATCAATAAAGCGAATAGCACGACGCAACAAACGGCGCAAAACATAACCTTGTTCAGTGTTTGACGGCAAAATACCGTCAGCTAACATAAAGACAGCGGTCTTCACATGGTCAGCGATAATTCTTTCAGCTTTTTCATCTTCAGTCTTGGCCAAGGATTTAATTTTGGTCAACAAGGGAATAAATAAGTCGGTAGCAAAGACATGAGCCTTACCATTTAACACGGCAGTAGTTCTCTCCAGTCCCATACCAGTATCCACGTTTTTATTTGCTAGTGGTTCATACTGACCGAGAGCTGTCTTATTGAACTCCATGAACACATTGTTCCAGATTTCAATAATGCGACCAGATTTTACCAAATCAGAAAACTTACCTTTGAGTGGTCCGAGCTCAGGATTTACATCATAAAAAATTTCTGTATCACCACCACATGGGCCAGTCGCTCCAGCAATCCAAAAGTTATCATCAACACCAAGTGGAATAATACGAACACCTTCTTTCAAGATTTCGTCTGCACCACACACATCACAAGAAATATTATTGCGTGAAAATACATCGGTCCATACAGCGATGGCTTCTTCGTCACGCGGAATACCATTCTCACCTTTAAACACAGTGACATATAACCTCTTAGGATCTAAAGCAAAGCCTTCATCTGTGCTGGTCAAAAGTTCATAGCTCCAATTAATGGATTCCTTTTTAAAATAATCGCCAAGTGACCAATTACCAAGCATTTCAAAGAAAGATAAGTGGCGATTGTCACCCACATCATCAATATCACCAGTACGAACACACTTCTGAGCATCAGCTAAACGAGTACCACGCGGATGTTTGGCACCCAAAAGATACGGCACTAATGGTTGCATGCCAGCCGTAGTAAACAGTGACGAAGCGTCGTTCTCAGGAATTAGTGATGCTGATGGTAAAATCGCATGTCCCCTCTTTTCAAAAAACTTTAAAAACTTCTGGCGGATTTCTGATGAATTCATATTAGACTCAATATAACATATTCTGTAAAAAAATTAAGCCCGGTCGCACTTTTCAGTACGCCGGGCTAATAATTAGCCTTTTCTCTAGGCAGCTTCTTTACACTCAACGATAAAACGATCGAGTGCCACTTCTGTTTCTTTCCAAGATAAACAACCATCCGTAACCGACTGATTTGGTTTCAAACTAGTCGGTCCTTCTGGTGTGCCCAACTTGGAACTGTCTTGTTTATCAGCTTCAAGATAAGACTCTACCATGATGCCGACAAGGTATTGATTGTGGACTAGGGCCAACTCGGCCAAGACATCTTTCTGCTTCTCATACTGCTTGTTACAGTTACCATGTGAAGTATCGACGATAAATCTTGGATTCAAGTTGGCTTTTTTCATGGCCGAGACAACTCCTTCCTGATTGATAATGTCATAGTTTGGACCACTAGAATTTCCTCTCAAAATCATATGAGAGTATTGATTACCAGAGGTTTCCACAATAGACATAACCCCATCATCATTTGGGTTAGAAAAAACACTTGGATGTCTAGCAAAGTCGATGGCATGAATAGCATTAGACAAATTAGTCGAGTCGTTGGGATTTTTGATTCCAACTGGCATGGACAAACCAGAAGTCATCTCTCTAATGTCAGGTGAATTACCCGTACGTGCTCCAACCCAAGCATAAACTACAATGTCACTTATGACATGGAAGTTATTGGGACTCAGAGCTTCTGTGGCAATACCTAGACCTAGAGTTGCGATATCCACCATGAGTTTGCGCGACATACGTAGACCAAGAGCCAGATCATGACTACCATCAAGCTTGGGATCATTAAATAATCCTCTCCAATCTTTCTTTGTTCTTGGTTTATCACAGCAGACACGCATGAGAACGATCACTTCGGGATGACGACTAGCCCAATCCGCCAAAAGCTTGGCATACTCCAAGGCTTCTTTGACGTTGTGGATTGAACACGGACCGATAATCAAAATCTTTCGAATATCTTTACCATCTAGAACATCTTCAACTTCCCTTCTCTGGCGTAAAATTTGTTCCTTGAGAGATTCACTCAAAGGAATTTCTTTTTTAAGCTGATTGAAGGTTGGCAGTGGGCTGCCGAATTTGACGCGGGTGTTTGACATGCACATAGATTACCACCTTTCTTGAGTTTGGTTAATATGAAAGAACAATTTTTACATCAAACGAAAACGAGCTCCCGATTTGAGAGCTCGTGTTTATGATTGTTCTAGTATATTAACGACAATCAGAAAAACCAACTCTCAAATCGGAGCTCCAATAAAAGCCGAAGAAATTGTTTTTCTGAATGTTGTTTAACATTGTTCTAACATATTAGCATAAAAGAAAAAAGGTGCAATATTTGCACCTTTTTTAAAAATTGGACTATACCACGTTTTGAGCCTCTTTTACTTCATCCATTATCTTATCAATGCGAGATTTATTGACTCCGGCGTGAAGCAACATTTCAGCGTCTTTGATTTGGCGACACAGAACAATACCTCGAGCAATCAAATTCTGTTTTTCCATATTGGAAATAGTGGTAAGAATTGTGATTGGTACCGCATTAGCCATTTCAATCATATTGTGTAAATTCGCGATAGGTGGAAAGTTCCAACCAACCATCTTAAGGTTTTGACACATGCCATATTCAATAGCCGCTTGAGTAAATTTGGTATTTGTCACAAGCCAGCCATCCGTTAGCTTTCTACCTTTACCACCATAATTATCAAAAGTCATTTTACCAAGATCCTCAAAACGAGCCTTTACATACAAAGCTACTTTCAAATCAGATTTCATACCCAAGTCATTGTGGAACTTGGCCTCTACCATAATCAATTCCTTTTCATTCCAAGCCACAACATCCACTTCATGATCAACACAGTAGCCTCTCACAATTTGATTGGTCACAGCTTCGTAACCTTGAGTTTTAAATATTTCTGCCACAAATTTTTCAAAAGTAAAACCAGTTGGACCAAGCTCAGATACAGCACGACGCAAAGAATAACGAAAAGCCGTTTTTACTTTCTTCTCTTTATTCAAAAGAGTGAAGGCCATGCGATAGATCTCCCCAGTTGGCATACCATCTTTCAAACGACGAATCACTCCGTCTACCACAGTTTCCACAGCCTCTCGATTTGCTCCTGAACGAGTTAGTGATTGCTCAAGTTTCTCTGGACGAAAAAGTTCTTTCTCGCCATTAGCTTTTACAATAAACACTTCGCTCGGATTTTTCTTTGTATTAAAAAACATGAAGTAATTATAACCTATTTAGGCAATAATTCCACCACCCAAGCACTCTTCACCATCATAGATTACTATTGATTGACCAGAATCAGCGGTTTGTGGTTCCACAAAAACCACTGTCCAAGCTGTGCTATTATTCTCCAAACGACACTTTTGCAGTGGTTGGCGATAACGAACACGCGCCAAATAGTTTTTGTCTGTTTTCCAATTCTGAATTTGATTGATATCTTTTAGCGAAACTTTAAGGCTTGGAGCCACAACACTTTCTGCTGTTTCTTTATTAGAAATAGTAATAGTATTTTTTTGAAAATCCTTGGCGGACACATACATTTTCTCGGTATTGACACCCTTGGCTGACAAACTAAAACCATGGCGTTGACCCAAAGTATAGAGACAGGCACCGTCATGAGTACCTATGACTTCCCCGACATCATTTAACACACTTCCCTCCTTGGTCTCAATAAAATTTTTGAGAAAATCGCGAATATTAATTTTACCAATAAAACACACTCCCTGACTATCTTTTTTCTCAGCGTTTGGTAAGTTGAATTTTTTTGCCAATTTTCTGACTTGTGGTTTTTCTATGTCACCAACTGGGAAAATAACCTTTTGCCATTTTACTTGATCTACTGCCCACAAGAAATATGTTTGGTCTTTATTGTGATCACTGCCGGCAAATAAATGGGCTACTCCGTCTGCATCTTTTTCTAAACGAGCGTAGTGTCCAGTTGCCACAAAATCCGCACAATTCTCTATCGCCCAATCATAAAAACCACCAAATTTAATAAAGCGATTGCACATCACATCTGGATTTGGCACGCGACCTATCTGATATTCAGCAATCATATAATCCACCACTTCTTGTTTGTATTCTTTTTCCAAATCTAGAGTTTTAAATGGAATGCCAAGTTTGGCACAGACTCGCATAGCATCCAATCTATCTTCACGCCATGTACATTCAAAAAAATCTGGTTGCCACACCTTAATAAAAACTCCGACGACATCATAACCCTGTTCTAGTAATAATGCGGCTGAAACAGACGAATCCACTCCGCCGGACATGCCAACAAAAACCAAGTTCTTCTTGGTTTTTTGGTGATTACTAGATTTTACTGTTTCTCTTTTCACAATATAGGTATAACAGAAAAAAACTATTATTTCAAATATAAATTGGTATTTGTCAAATGTTCAGCGTAAGACTTGGCATAGTGAGTGATGCCTTTTCTATCGGTTAAGAAATAAAGGTATGAACTTTGAGTTGGATTGACTGTGGCCGTGATGGTATCGAGACCAGGGTTACAGACCGGTGTCGGTGGCAAACCCTTATACATATAGGTATTGTATGGACTATCGATTTTAGTTTTATCAGTAGTCAACATATATGTATCTTTCACTCCAATATATTTTAAAGTTGAATTTACTTGAAGTGGCATGCCAATCTTGAGACGGTGCCAGAGAATACCAGCCACCATCCGGCGATCAGCTGCATTATCTGTTTCCAATTCCACAATCGAGGCCATATTAATAACGTCTGTCCAGTTTAGTTTTTTTACGTCGGATATTTTTTTTATATCTACTACCTGTTTATCAAAATTTAACTTCATGGCTGTCACAATTCGGGAAGCTGTGCTATTGATCGGCCAGAAATAAGTATCCGGAAAAAGGTAGCCCTCATAACGCTTTGACCAATCCAAAAAATCTTTTTCAGTAATTTTAAAAAACTTATTCGCCACAATCTTACCAATATCAGAACTGGTAAAACCTTCAGGCACAGTTACTTTTAGAGTTATAAGTTGATAATCAGAAGTGGTAACACGCTTGGCGACAGTCCAAACACTTTGTTTCTCGAAAAAATAGTAATCCCCACTCTTTAGGTCGTTTCCTTGTATAAAGGCAAAAACTCTAAACCAAAAATTTGAGCGAACAATATTTTGTTTTTTTAATTCGTTCGCAATACTAATTATGGTGTCGCCGCTCTTCACCGTATATGTATATGACGTTGGAAAATCTGTTGGAGCCTGCCAAAAACCAAACCACAGAATGAGCACCAAAATTATTATGGCTGGGATACCGGCAAAAATCCTCTGATATAAATTACGATTGGCCGAATATGATTCGGCCATAACTTGGCATATTTTTTGAAAATAATTTTTCTCAGAAAACATATAACAAAATTATCCAATAGGTAGGTTGGCTGGGGCATCCACTTTGCGGGATTCCAAGCGAGCAAAGGTTGGGGTTTGAATTTCTTTACCAGGCAAGTGGAAAATTGTAGCAATTTCTTCTGAAGTCATGAACATGGTCTTATGTTCGTAAGGTGGATTAAAGAAACAGCGTAGCTTATAAGCGTGTAAAGCCTCCCTTTTGGCTATGTCAGTTCGAATATTCATAAAGTCACTCCATGGATAATCATCTTTGGATGTTCCATTGTTTGGCTTGAAACTGTTTAGATTGTTAGAACCGAATTGTTTAACAATCCCCATCATCGCTCCAATACTAGCCGAATTAAACTTATCTTTCTTGGCCACGTAAAGTGCTCGCATACCCACTTCAAAAACGCTCTTGCTAGCATTGCGGTGAATAGCATCAGCAGTATCACGTTCAGCCTTACTGATCTGAGCCATGGCCTGCATACCCTTATCGTTAACCGCTACAGATAATAAAGTTATAGGATCACGTTTCAAAAGCATACTAATAGATTTGGCCACCAGGGCATCAAAAGGTTTTCTGTCCTTCAAAGCTTTGATCACAATTTGAAACCAAATTTGTTCACCTTGTTTTATGGTCGCCAAAAATTCGATCATGGGGTAGATTGGATCAATCTTAAATTCTTCTTTTTCATTCTCCTGCAAGTTGTAATCCATGTAGGTTTTAATTGGAAACCAGCCTTCTTTCTCTGTCTTTCTAGTGGTTATAAATTCTGAACCAGAAAATGCATAATCGGACTTAACCGCAAAGATATTCTTTGTATAATCATCCGCTTCATATATTTCAACATTGGGATACTGGGCATACAATGCAGCCTCAATAATATTTTTATATTTCTTTTCAGTCCAAACAAAAAACTTAATAGCTCCTCCAAATGAGCATATTTCCAATGAAAAATATGAGCGAGATTTACCTTGCCACATATATTGATACGGATTACCTTCACCACCGGTTTGCGCCAAAGTATAAAGAAAAACCTCCATTGCGGCTGGGGACTTAAAGACTTCTTTGGGAACTTTAATCTCCAACAGAATACGTGGGGCTTTTATGATGAATAAACGACGCATGTAATAGGCTCTGAGATTCCAAGATACATATATCAAAAAAAGTGGCACAACAACCACAAGAAGTGGAAAAATAAAACCTAAGGAGTTCATCATATTAGGTACGAAATTGTTTTCGATTTGAAAAATAAGTGCATCAAACATAAGCTAAGAATATTATAGCAAAGTTAATTCAAAGTTAAAAGACTTT
>JBAWVR010000038.1:0-7580 GCA_037147155.1 bacterium
CTTTTGGCACTGGAACTCCTCATACCCCGTCAGCTTGCTGCGGGGTAGTTGATTGGTGTTGCGTCCGTGTCTGTTAACCCAGGAGCTTCAATTACTGCTTCAGTGAATGTCACATCACAAAACGGAGCTTCAGAACGTTGGTTGTCAACAAAATACCAGATAGGAACAAACACTGCAGTTTGTGTGAATACTCCCGATCATCAGGGAAGCACAAATACTGAAACATTTTCCGTTACTGCTCCTGTAGTTGCGGGAAGTTACAGTTTTAAGGTTTGGATATATTCTGATGATGCGTGTACTGCAAATGCTGTTGGTCCAACAACCTTGGTTACTGGAATTAGTGTGTCTGCTGACACCACCCCTCCAACCGCCACAGTTACATATTCCACATCTGCACCAACAAATCAAAATGTGACTGCAACCATTCATCCTAGCGAACCGGTTACAATTACCAATAACGGTGGTTCAGACTTTTACACTTTTACTTCCAATGGTAGCTTTAAGTTTGAATTCAAAGATGCTGCAAATAATACTGGTAGCACAACTGCGGTTGTAACTAATATTGATAAGACTGCACCGGTAATAACTATCGGTGAATATAACCACGCTCCAACCAATCAGGATGTTGTCGTTACTGCTTCCACAAATGAGGGTACATTGAATACCACTTCTCATACCTTCATTTCAAATGACAGTTTTGATTTCGTCGCTGTTGATGCCGCTATGAACTATGCTACTACTACAGTGACAATCAATAATATTGATAAGGTAGCTCCAGAAATAACTATTACCAATCCAGGTTCTACTCCAGCTCAGTCCAAGACAATTACTGCTTTGACTAATGAGGGCACTTTGACTATGTCGGTAGATTCCGGAAGTGTTTGCAACGATTCTCTAAACTTCGTGGCCTATGATGCCGTTACCTTTAACTCCGAATCAGACAATGGTAAAAAAGTTTGTTACAAAGCCGCTGATATAGCTGGTAATACAACCTATTCTGTTTCTGAAGCCATCTCCGGTATTGATACCACTTCTCCAATCGCAAGTATTGAATATTCCAATACCGCTTGGACCAATCAGAGTGTAACAGCCACCATCACTCCAAGTGAAGATGTGACTATTACCAACAACGATGGATCAAAGTCTTACACCTTCAACACTAGTGGTAGTTTCACTTTCGAATTTGTGGATGCGGCCAATAATCCAGGCACTGCTACCGCCGTTGTTTCAAATATTGATGTATCATCTCCAATCACGGCTATAACCTCACCAACCGCTGGAACACATCTTAGTGGTACTGTTACTTTGAAAGCCACTGCTTCTGACGCTGTCTCACCAGCCTCTGGTATTGCCAGTGTAGAATTCTGGTATGCTTCTATCGGTACAAAAATTGAAGGGGAATTATCTTTTGATCCAGAAACTAATACTTTCTCAATTCCATGGAATACTACAAATGTAGAAAAGGGAAATCATAGTATTTGGACCAAGGTTTGTGATATTGCTGGTAACTGCACCACTTCGGACTCAGTGTCTGTGGCTGTAGATAATACTGCACCAGTTATCACAATGAAGGGTACTAGTCCTATTCGTATTCTTCGTAATCAAACCTATGTGGATGCTGGAGCGACTGTTTCCGATGACATGGATGAAGGATTAACAGTTCAAACTGTTAATAATGTAGACACCACAAAGGTTGGTGATTATACCGTGACCTACAATGCTACTGACTCAGCGGGGAACAAGGCCCTAGAAGTTGTTAGAAAAGTTTCCGTCTATGCTGGTTCAAGACGCCCCCTAATTAGTGGTGTTACTGAGCCTGTTGTGACCGGAGAAACAACTGGTTCAACTAATGAGCCAACAACACAGCCGACTGAATCAAATGAAGGTGGTTCAGTTACTTATACTCCAATTGAAGCCGTAGTTACCCCAGTATCTGGCGAGGTTTTGGGTGCGGAAAAGTTCCAATTCTTGAAGGATATGATGTTTAAGTCAAAATTAAATCCGGATGTTAAGGAATTGCAGAATCGCTTGATATCTGAAGGTTTTATGGCCACGGGTTTGGCGACTGGATATTTTGGAACCACCACCAAGTCCGCAGTAATCAAGTACCAAGAGAAATATGCGGATGAAGTTTTGAAGCCACTCGGTCTAACCAAGGGTACTGGATTCGTTGGTCCTTACACCAGAGCGTTTCTTAACAAATAATTATCAAATAACCTCCAAAAAATCATCGCTTTACAGCGATGATTTTTTGGTTTATAATATGTCCATGCTTAAATGGTTAAAAAATCATTTCATTCCTTACTCGGGCAATCGTTATCATCCGGACTTTTTTTCTAGTACTAATACTTTGGTTGTTGTGACTATACTTGTATTCATTGAGTTGGTGTTTTTTATGGCTCCACGTTTTATTACCAACTTTCAACCGGCTGCAGTCTTGGTTGGAGTACTTGGTGATTTAACCAACGAAGAGCGACAGGTCAATAATTTACCAAACCTCAAGGTTAATCCTGTATTGGCTGAGGCGGCTCAGATGAAAGCCAACGACATGGTTACAAAAAATTATTTTGCCCACACCAGTCCGGAAGGTTTGACCCCGTGGCACTGGCTTGATGAAGTCGGTTATAAATACAATTATGCTGGGGAGAACTTGGCGGTGAACTTTACAGATACTGAAGATGTGACTAGTGCATGGATGAAATCTCCAACCCACCGTGCCAATATTGTAAAGGCTGGTTATACCGAAATGGGTAGTGCTATCGCCACTGGCACCTACAAGGGGAGAGAAAGTGTCTTTGCGGTCCAAGTGTACGCTAATCCTGCCATGCCTGAGGTAATTGCTACCAAGACCATAAATACTCAATCAAATACCGCTCCAAAGGCCAATATCGTTATTAATACACCAGTTAAAGAGACCACCGGTAATGTTTTGGGTACTACCTCTAGTGATAGGCCAGCCGTGGCTACTGTGGAGGTTAAAAACAACCACGAAACCAGCTTTTGGCAAAAATTATTTGCTTCACCTCGCCAAACAACCAACACAATATTGCTAATTTTGTTGATTATCGTAGGAATAGCCTTACTTTTAAACATTTTTATCAAATTCAGTGTTCAGTATCGGGATGTTATTATAAACGCACTAATTATCATAGCTGTCATTATTGTCATGATTTTGTTAAACATGTATTATAGTAATAATGTAATCATCAAGAGTACTATTGATTACTCAAATACCACCTCAGCTTAATTATTAGTAAGTAACTAAAACTTATATGAGCGAAAAAATGTCGTTTGGTGCGCCAAGTGAACAAATACCAATGAAGAAATTTGGTCCTGAGATTCACAATCCTTTGCAATTAGAACTTATGCAAAAGATGGTTAAAAAACTTAATGATGATACTGCCCCGGATTGGATATTAAAGTATAGTCAAGCAGTTAGACAAATTACTAACGATAATGTCGAAATTCGAGCCATACTCGAGGAGTATAGACCAGAAGATAAAGAATTATTTCAAGCTAATATTAAAAAAGCCGCTGCACTTATGATTCCACTCCTTGAAGGTATAGCAGGGAAGATGGATGAAGAAGAGGATAAGAATGAGGATATAGAAGAAGCAGCCTAATTATACAAAAACTAAAGACCGGCAAGCGAAGCTTGCCGGTCTTTTGTTTTCTAAATTATTTTTTCGGAATCTCTAGAGTAAAGGTGGCGCCTTGGTTTTGGCCAGCTGATTCGGCATAGAGTGCACCATCGTGCTTTCTAGCGATTTCTCGAGCGATGTGAAGACTGATACCCAAACCTTCAGTGTCAGCTAGACGAGAGTCCGTGGTTCGATAAAACTTTTCAAATATTTTGTTTAAATCATTCGCCTCAATACCGATACCAGTATCAGTAATTTTAAAGAATATTTTCTGAGTATCCTGACTGATTGTGGTAGTGATTTTACCTCCAGATTTACTATAGCTTATAGCATTGTCAAGTAGAGTGTCTAGAATAAATTGAATTTTTTTGCCGTCAATAATAATGAGAGGAATATCTGGGCTTTGTTGAATGGAGAAAGCAATATTCTTTTCTTTGATCTGGCCGGCGTATTTTTGTAGTGATTCATCAAACAATTCTCGGAGAGAAACTGCCTCAAACGCATACTCCATTTTATCATCAAATTTGACTAGCCCCACCAATAAATCAACGATCTCATTTAATTTTTGTCGCGCTTGATCGATTTGATCAAGAGCTAGGCCTTTGTCCAGATTGGTGATGTTATTATCTTTCAAACTTTCAGTAGCCCAGCGAATCTCTGTTAGCGGGGTGCGGAATTTGTGCGTTACTACCTTAACAAACTCATTTTTTAGTTCATCAGCTTCACTCTGTTGTCGGGAAAATATTATTAAGATGATTATTGCTAAAATGATCGATAGAATATCAATTGTAAAAAAAGGCAAGGAACTCAAGCTAGTCAAAATTTGAGTCTTGAAAATAGTTAGAAGAATAATTATTCCAAGGATAATAATTAGATTGGATTGTTTGCGCAAAGTTTTCATAATCTGAAATTATTATAACATATTTTTTGAATATGATATGATGTTTTTATGTATTTAAAAGTTAAAGTTACAACTAAAGCTAGGGTTGAAAAAATAGAAGGCGATGACAAAGGAGGGCTCAAAATCTGGGTCAAACAAGCGGCAGAAAACAATGCCGCGAATAGACGTGTTTTGGAGCTGGTCCGCGAACGCTTTCCGCGGTATAATAAGAGTGTGAGAATCATAAATGGTCATCATCATCCAAGTAAAATGTTGGAATTGATTGATTAGATTCTCCATGAGGTCCGAAACATTATTAATAACTAAAATTGTTTCTTGAGATAACAAGGAATAATTCACCCGAGAAAATTTTGACTGATAGAAAATCATAGATTTTCCAAACATTAAGCAGGATGCTTAATGTGTCAGCCAAAACTTTAACGGGTAAAAAATATATGCAAATACAAATCAGAGCGAAGAATTTCGATATTACTCCAGCGATTGAAGAATACGTCCAAAAGAAAATCGAAGATGTTTCAAAATTTATCGGACACAAATCTAAGGATGCTATGGTGGAAGTTAGATTAGCTCGAACAACCACTCACCACAAAGAAGGAGAAATATTCGAAGTTGACGCTGACATTAGACATATTGGTTTTGAATGTGATGCTGATGCTGAAGCCAATGATCTATATAGTGCGATTGATCAAATCAAAGACGAACTAATTCATCAAGTTGAGTCACATAAAGAAAAAAGAGTTAGTTTAGTTCGCCAAGGTGGAGCTCAGCTCAAGGCCATGATCAAAGGTCTTAAATTCTGGAAATAAAATGCTTGAATGGTTCAAGACAAGAAAAGTAGAATTATCAGGCATGGTTATATTTGCCGTAATGATAGTTGCTGTTTTGGCTTGGACTGGTTTTTGGGGGACTTTTGGTGGCAAAATTAATTCATGGTTAAATATCGCCGGTAAAAACTTTGAAGATATTATCTATACTCGCGCCACTATTGTGACGAGTCTCGGTGATATGGAAATCATTTTTGATCATGAGTCTGCACCATTGGGAGTAGAAAGTTTTCAGAAATTAGCTGGACTAGGAGCCTATGACGGTACAGTATTGATTCGCGACAATGGATTTTTAGAATCAAGCACACCATACGCTGGAGTTGCGCCTGATAAAATCAATCCCAAATGCGAAATTAAAAATGAACCATGGCTAAAAGGCAATATTTCATTTTTGGCTAATAATGGTCTGACCCAAGGAAATTTAGTTTTGGTAACCAGCAATCAAATGACTATGAAAAATTCTTGTCATGGTTTTGGAACCATTGTCAAAGGATTAGAAGTTTTGGACGTGATTGGAAAACTAAAGCCTGATGCTAAAGGTAACTTACAGAATAACGCCATCATAAAGAAAATAATCCTTAAATAGTTAAAACCACCTACCGATAACAGTTCTTGGTAGGTGGTTTTTGTTATTTAATTCCTCTCAAAAAATCTTCGTACGACATTTCTTTTTTTCCTTCCGGTATAACGCGGAGCAAAACCAATTTATCATTTTCTAGTTTGGCTTCTTTTACAATCAAGCGGATTTTCTTGCCTTGGGCTTCTACAAAGAAATAAGTATTTGGCCAATCACTGTATGCCAAGATTTTTAAATAATTTTTTCTGGCGTCGTCGTTTAAGTTTATTTCCCCGTCAGTTTTTTCAATCTTTTTGGTGTAGGTGGCTTGGTCGTGATTTTGTTCTACAGCTTTTATCACACTACTGGTCCAGTCGGGCAAGACTTTGAGAAACATTTCTGCGCCGAGCTTACTCATACGAATCGCCAATTCATTGAAAGAGATTGGCCAATCAGGGATATTAATTTTTTCTTGAGCCACAATCGGTCCATGATCCATGTCATGATCGAGCTTCATAATAGTGAGTCCAGTTTCTTTATCGTCATTTAATATAGCTGTCTGAATTGGGCAAGAACCACGATATTTTGGCAGGAGAGATGGGTGGATATTTAATTCACCAAATTTGGGAGCGTTTAAAACATCGTCTGGAATAATCTTTCCGTACGAGGCAACGAGATGTAAATCATAACCTTGGATTTCAGTTAAAAATTCTGGAGTTTTAATACTAGCAGGAGAGATGACTGGAATATTATTTTCGTGCGCCCAGACCTTGGTTTCGTTGGGAGTAATAACAAGTTTTCGTCCACGTGGTTTGTCGGGAGTAGTGACAATCAAATCTGGTACCCAACCTCGAGACTTTAATTCACCCAACACCAAAACGGAAAATTCTGAACTACCAAAATAAGCGGTTTTAATATTATTCATATTGTTTATTTTCTTCAGCTAATTCAATTTGGATTTTATCATACTCTTCCCGGGTCACTTCCTGTAGAGTGTCAGCTTTATCAATAAATAGAGTACCGTTTAAGTGGTCAGTTTCGTGTTGAAAAATCTGAGCCAATAGTCCGCCAGCTCCACGAGTAAACTTTCGACCCTGCTCATCATAAGCTTCGATAGTTGCTCGGTCAGAGCGGGGGACAGTACCATAAAAACGACGGACAGAGAGACAGCCCTCTTCCATGGGTTTCTTTTTCTTAGATAGTTTAATAAAAGCTGGATTGATATAGACCAATTGATCAGATTCCATTTTGGCGATTTTGATATCCGGATTATTTTTTTCTTCCCTTGACAGCTTTTCTTTTTTGGCAATTTTGAAAGCCTTTGGAGCAATAACAAAAATACGAAGAGGTAATCCGATCTGAGGAGCAGCCAAGGCCACACCGTCTACTTGGCTATCTAATGCAGATTTCATGTCTGCCACAGTTTTCAGAAGTGCTGAAGTACCAAATTCCTCCTTAGTAATTTCCCTAGCTTTGGCACGCAAAACTGGATTGCCTTGCTGGACAATCTCAATCTCGTGTTTATGTTCTATTACGGGGGTATTTTTTCTAGCCATATTTGTAGCCAAACTATAACCTAAAAATCATTATTTATCAAGCTATACGTAATGGTTCAATAGCTTGGCACCACTTCCGCAGTGGTAATATAAACACATGTC
>JBAWVR010000039.1:0-7301 GCA_037147155.1 bacterium
AAATAGTCTTAATTATTGATTAAAGCTTAGCGTTATATCGATTTGACATTATTTTATAAGGGTATTATACTAGTACTTATTAGTCGCTAAAGACGACCAAAGATGAATACACAACATTTATTAACCAAGTTTGGCCTAACAAAGAACGAATCAGCGGTCTATACCGCCCTAGTTAAGCTAGTGGAGGCCTCCGCCTATGCCATAGCCAAAGAGACCAAAATACCCAAAACCACCATTTACGAGGTGTTGGATTCCCTAAAAGAGCGAGGTTTTATCTCAAAATCCCTAGTAAACGGCTCAGCTTACTACACAGCTGAAAGTGCCAACCGTTTTCTAACTACTGCCAACGAAAAGCTTGAAATCGCTAAATTGCTTATTCCCTCCCTTGAGTCAATTCGCCATGAAGCCGACAAAAATGCCCCGAATATAAAATTTTATATTGGTGTTGAGGGTGTAAAGAAAGCTTTTGAGGATGTTTTGATTACTTTAGAAAAATCCAACAACAAAGTAATCCACGCCGTCGCCGATCAAGAAATTCGTGCCTTCCTGCCACGCTACATGCCCTCCTGGCTTGAGAAAAGAGAGAAGATGGGTATATTCACCTATTTGCTCACTTATCCAGACCCAGGCGAAACTAACGAACCAGAATTATTTAAAAATAATAATCTAAGAGAGACTCGCTTAATACCCAAGGATTTTATCTTAAACTCTTCTATGGATATTTATGGTAGCAAGGTCGTCTTCTTCTCACACCGAGACAATATTCCTCATGCCGTGATAATTGATTCGGAGAACATCACAGAAACTATTAAAAAATTTTTTCAATTCATGTGGAAATTCGCAGAGATTCCAAATATAAAATAATTTGTAAAACAAAACCACCCTCTCGGGTGGTTTTGGTTTGTAAGTTATTTTGCTGCTTGCATTACTTCAAACTTTCCGTCTTTGTAGAGAGCTACACCTTCTGGAAATTCGAATTCTCTACCATTAGCAAAAATTTTACCATTTATTCCTTCGTATGATTTCAAATTTTTGTAATAACCCATAACATCTTTACCTTTCACCTGACCTAACTGTCTAGCAATATCACATCCCGACGCTGCATACCAGTTGGCTTCAGTACCATATTTTGCTTTATAATCTGCGAAGAAAGAATCTTTTCTCTCTCCGGTATAGAAGTTTAGAGTTGAGAAATATACTCCATCAAGAATATTTTTATCTACACCCTTGGCCATCAAATTATTAAAGATTGAGTTACCAAAGATTATTCCTTTGTACTTCAAAGTCTTAATATCTTTAATGGATAACTCCAAATCATTGTCGTAACCAACAATGTAAATAGCCTCAACATTTTTTGCCTTTAGTTTTGCAACGTTTGTTTTGAAATCTGTGGTGCCGGTGTTAAAACTTTCTGTTATAACCTCTCCTTTATCTTTATAAACACTGTTCACACCATCAACATATGTCTTACCGTAATCAGCGTTTAGATAAAGTACTCCAAGCTTCTTGATTTTCAATGTATTTAGAAGATACTCAGCATTCATAACAGATTCTTTCTCTCCACGTGAGAAATAACGGAAGTATCTGTCTCCGCCTCTTTCCGCAATATTTACAGATGACACACCAGTAGCAATCACTGGGCCATTATAACTTTTAGCTAGAGGTAAAGTAGCCTCTGCAACAGAGCTCATCATAACAACAATCGCGTCCGGCTTATTAGTGGAAACGATCTTATTAAAAGCTGAAACTCCCACAGCAGGCAAAGCTTGGGAATCCTCGATCACAAACTCCGTATTATCAGCCTTACAAAGAGTAAAACCTTTTTGGGTTTCTTCTCCATACAATTTACCAAAACCAGACATCGGCAACACTGCGCCAACCTTGATTTTACTCGAAGTACCAGACTTACCAGCAATAACCAAAATGATTATTAAAATAACAACGATTGCGATAAACCAATAGGTTTTCTTATTTTGCATGTTTTTATATTCTACTAATAAATAAATACTAATAAATAGTACAATAAAGCTGAGAAAACGCAAACAAAAAAACACCAAGCACAGGCCTGGTTGTTTTAATTACTTTATTCTTACCATCTTTCCCTTTCCGGGAAACAAACTACCATTTACATCTTTCATCTTGTCCCAATTTTCCCAGTTGGTAAGAACGTCTTTGTTGTTTGGCATAAGCTTTGCCCATTTTTGCCAATCAGGATCTCCATTTGGAGTTATGACGTATATTCTTTTTATTTCTTCTTTTTCATAACCTCCCACCCTACTCAAATTTGAAGTGTATTGATTATTTTTTTCAGATTTTAGATTATTTAAGATATTTAAGAACTTGTTCCAGACACTATCTGATGTAATGTCTTTTAATTCTTGTCTTTTGTAATCAATGATATCCATGAAGACATAATTGTCATCTTGCAACATTTTCCAAACCTCATCTTTAATCTCAGAAAACTTTCTCCCTTTATACGGTAAAAGTTTTTCTTTTAAAATAATTCCATGGAAAAGTGGCCAATCTAGTTTTAAGAAATCATCGACATTCTCTATGGCCATAAAGTATGAAAACCAAAGCTTTTTATTACCATCGATGTCATAGGTTGCCCCAGGCATATCTATGGTTAAATCGGTATCAAAATAATAGTCTTTGGTTCTTTCAGTAACACCAACAGCTGTGAACATCGGCAACCCCCCGATTTCATAATTGTACCCACTAGCAGCAGTTTTTAAATAATTGACTAGAGTTTGTTGTTTGTTTGAAGTATAAACGGCGTTTTTATCATCAGTTGCTCTATGGCCATAACTACTATCTTCTATCTTATTTTTAGGCAATAAACCTTTTTCAATAATGCCTTTTAATATTTTTCCATTAGAACCAGTCAGAGAAATGTGCCAATGATAATCTTTTTCTGGTAGTTTTTCTACATCTATTTCAGGGGCTGAAAAACTTCCATTTTCATCTGTCGTTCCATCATTTTGATTTTGCCCAAAGTTTTTTTCTAGCATTTTAGTAATTTAATTATTTCTTCCCCAAGATTCCGCGTGGGCGGAAGAGCAAGAAGATGATTAAGATAACGAAAGCAATAGCGTCTTTCCATTCGCCGGAGATCTGCCAGATACTAAAGTTCTCAACAAAACCGAGAAGGAAGGCTCCGAGTACACCACCGTAAATATTGCCGACCCCACCGATAATAGCTGCAATCACACCTTTGAGCAGTAGAGAGAAGCCCATCATTGGTTCAATACCGGTGTCGAGTCCAACAAGAATACCGGCGAGACCACAAATGGCGGAACCAATAAAGAAAACGCGACCGATAATTTGCGATGTATTGATACCAACAATTTTGGAAACTTCTTCGTCATCAGAAATAGCTTTGACTGCTTTACCGAACATAGTAAATTTCAAAACTAGACCGAGAATAATCATAACGAGAATACCGATAATAAAGATTCCGAGTTGAACATAAGTTAGACTGCCGCCAAAAACATCGAGGACTTCGGACGGGACAAGATTGGATAAAGTATAAAACTGACTGGAGAAAATAATCGCAATCACCGCCTGAATCACAGTGGAGACTCCGAGCGAAGCCACCAAATAAGACATATTCGAAGCGCCGTTTTTGCGTAGCTTACTATAAACAAATTTATTGATGAGATAACCAACGAGACCAGTGAAAAGAATCGCTAGAACGATAGACACATACAAATTGAAACCAAAACTTCTGGTCAAAAAGAAAACTACGTAGCCACCAATAGCCGACATTGCTCCGGCTCCGAGATCAAAAAACTTTACCGTACCAAAAATAAGATTGAAACCGATAGCAATCATCATATAGATTGAGCCGGCAATCAAACTGTTCAAACAAAGCTGAATAAATATATCCATAATTAGTTACTATTTTAGCTTAATGGGGGCGAAGATACAAACATGGTAATTTCTGTCATTCCCGCGTAGGCGGGAATCCAGGCTATTGAGAGTATTGTTGCTTAAGGTCTGGATTGCTTCGTAAGGCTCGCAATGACAGAGGGATTATTCTTTTACCAAAGCCGAGCTCCACGACAATTCAAAAATCGTGCGCATCATGCCATGCAGGGCTTTGTCATCAATCACAATACCCGTCATCTGACCATTATTAAAGTTCGTGATAGCAATCTTATTATCACCATACACAACAATCTCACCATTTAATGGAAATTGTTCAAGTTTGATGTATTTTGCTTTCGGCCAAAACTTTTCTGGCATATTTTTAAAGTAGGTCTCGCTGTATTTGCGGTTTTTCTCAGTATCAGGGGTTAGACCGCGCGTAGTAATCCCGATCTCCACCTTCTTTTGAATAAATCTCTTTAAAAATTCCTCTGGCAAAAATTTTATAAATTCATCAGCCTTGGAAAAGGCCAACATTTCATAAGGTTTCTTGATATCAATCATGTCTTCATAGATGGAGAGTAATCCTTCGTTGCCTTCATAATATGTCACACGTGGATGATTCTTCAGGGCACCAAACAAATCCTCAATTTCAGGAATTATCTTTTTGGTAGACTCTAAAGCGTCTTCAGCTCGACGAATTTGGCTCTGGGAATAGCGAACGATCTTTTCGGGCTTTTCGATTTGATAATAAAGTTTGTTTTTCTTCTCAATTTCATTGATTACTCCACGAATTGATAGGGTGAGCAACACGTTATAGGTAGTAGCCCGTTTTAAACCACAATATTCAGCTACTCGAGAGGGGTAAGCCCCACCCAATTCAAGCAAAGAAACATAGACCAGGGCCTCCTTGTCAGTAAACCCTGTCTTTTCTAGCTTTTTGACCAAACCCTCATTTTTAATATTCATATTTATTTGATTATCTTTTCTTTCTACTAATTTCGTTCCCCTTTTGTGTTGTCATCCCTGCGCAGGCAGGGATCCATCTTGCTTTAATTAATCAGAATGTCTGGATTCCTGGTCAAGCCAGGAATGACAGAGAGGAGGTGTGTATAGATATATGGTACCAAATTCCCCATTTTTGTCAATTCAAACCGACAGAATATATTGTATATATGGAATACGGCTTAATATAGGCATATTCCTATATTTATTGTCATACGATATAACACAAGACTTGTAAAGCGTGCTATATTAATATCAGAAACAGTACATTAAAAGAGCTTCTGCCCTTCTTTCCTAAGACAAGCACAATTATAATCCTGTGTTATAATTGATGAACAATTTGTTTGAAAGAACAAAAGAAACTCTGTACTTATTAAAAATTAACTTGCCCGAAAAAATTTTGGCTGATAGAAAATCATCAAGATTTTCCAAACATTAAACAAATGTTTAATGTGTCAGTCAAAAATTTAACGGGATATTATAATGAACAAAACTATAAAAATCATTGTCGGTATAATCATTGTCGCTTTGGTAGTCTGGGGAATTGCCTCTGTTTCTGGTGATAAATCAGAAAAGAATATTGTAAAGCCAACCGTTAAGATTGGTGTTACACTTCCTCTCACTGGCCCTCTATCCACTCTCGGTGAAAGCAATAAAAATGCTATTTTGCTTGCTCAATCTCAACTAAAGAATACCAAATACAATTATGAATTTGTGTTTGAAGATGATTCTTTCAGCCCAAAGACGGCTATGACTACTGCTAGCAAACTTATCAATATCGATAAGGTTCAAGCTTTGATCTCATTCGGTTCACCTGTCGGTGCTGTTGTTAGTCCTCTAGCAGAACAATTTAAAGTCGCTCATATCAACGACTTTGCCTCTGATACCAATGTGGCTAAAGGAGCCTACAACTTCTTGCACTATACTCCACCTTACAAGGACTCAGCCCTCATGGTGTCTGAATTGCAGAAAAGAAATATCAAGAAATTGGTTTTCTTTGCTCAGCAAGATAACTCCGGTGCCGCTGCTCTAATTAACGCCTTCAGAAAAGATATTGGTAATAGCGATATTAAAGTTTTGGCTGAGGAACGTTTGACCACTGGTACTACTGACTTCCGCTCACAAATCTTGAAAGTAAAAAATCTTGGTGCTGATATCTTTGTTTTTGAAGTTACTTCTCCAGAACTAGAAATCTTGACCAAGCAAATTCGTGAAGCTGGTATTACAACTCCAATCACTACCATGGAAGCTTTTGAATTCTCTGACCAGTTGTCACTCTTTGAAGGTATGTGGTATGTAAACGGTGCTGATATGTCAAAAGATTTTATGGATCTTTACACCAAGACTTATGGTAAGACTCCAAAGTTTGGTGCTGGTAATGGCTATGACGTAGTCAATCTAATTGTCGCCGCCGCTGAAAAGATGGGCGACGGAAAGACTGTTGTCACTAGCGACCAAATCAGAGATGGTATGGCTCAGATTAAAGGTTTTGATGGTGTGATGGGCAAGAACATGAGTATCGACGCTGATGGTTTGGTTGTTTCTAACGCAGTTGTTAGAATGATCAAAAACGGCGCTCCGGTCACTATCAATCAGTAACAAAAAAATAAAACACCTGCATGTGCGGGTGTTTTATTTTTTACATTATTTGGATTTAGCGATCGACCACAAGAAATCAAAGTTGTTTTGGAAAGTTTTTATCATGATCGGATTTTTGATACTAAAAACAATTGGTGTTTCTCCCCAAATAGAAAGTAATACTTCTGTCTCAGAAATATTTATTGCACAAGGCCCAAAATATCCAGCCGGTAAATGACGTGGTTCGTAGATTGATGGGTCTTGTCTCTCTTTTTTGATCACGTCTATCAAGGTTTTGTCCATTAGCACACGCGCATCTGTTTTTTTAGGAATCATAAATTTATCAACTCCAACAAAAAATGCACGGAGCTCTTTAGCGTTGGCACTTTGGGTATATGTTCTTTTGGAAAAACCGATGATCGACACTTTCTCTCCGGTCTTCATCCTGTCTATATGCTGAGTAAAGGCCATTTTAAAACCATGCTTGCCTTCATAAATATTTACCTCATTACGAGACTGAGGGATTACGGGCATGGTCACAATATCTTTTGCCAGGCCTTCAAGCAGATGCATATTCTTACCAGCTTCTTCAATAAGTTGTTCTGGCGCTTCGGCTTTATAATATTTAATATTGTTCTTAACTTGATAAGAAACAAGGCCACGAGAAACCAGCATCCTTAGGGATTCATAGACGCGGGAGCTAACAATTTGAGAGCCTTTTATTATCGGGCCAGTTTTTGATCTTCCAAGTCTAAGTAAGGTCTCATAAACAAAGATGTCATTCTTGTTTAATCCATAATTTTCTAATATTGATGTGTTCATTATGTATTTGTGCTCTCCTATTTAGG
>JBAWVR010000040.1:0-7144 GCA_037147155.1 bacterium
GGCTATTGTTGCGGCCACCCAAAGCCCCCTCTCCATCGCTGATATTTATGAAGTAACACCATCAAGCAATACTTATAATAAGGCAAAAGTATTTATTAAAATAGGAGGCTATACCGCGATAGATTATGGCCCAGATCTCCTTCCAAAGCCACTACCAGTACTTGTTAATGTTAATGGCTACCGTGATTCAAAAGGTGTTTTACAAGGAGGATCAACTTATAGATTAACGGCCTATGTTGGTACGGTAAATCTTGAGTTGCCACGACAGACATCTGCATCTTCTAATAATTTCTATATTGCCAGAGATACTCAAGTGGGGGTTCAGGTGTATTCCGCAGCTAAAACACTGAAAATCTTTGGTGTGAATGATATTAAAATGATACCTAGGGCAAAAGCCACGTCTATGACAGAATTGGTTGCTGCAGGGGTGACAGCAATAAAAAGTCTTAACTTAAATACAGCAAAAATTAACTTCTCTTTTACGCCAACAAGCGTTTATCTTGGAGAAGTAATAGATGTAAAAACATATTGTGATAACGCTGTTAAAGTGCCAGGAACTAGTCTTGTTAATTCTACAAGATATACAATAACTGATAAAAATGCCACCCTTTCCTTCTCCTTTAACAGACCATCAACATCTCGTAATTGCAGGACTGTGTTTTATCCTTATCTAAACCCGAATGTAAACAACCCTTCCTTTGATCCATTGACCAGCATTTTCTTCGATATTAATTTCTTAGTGTACGGTACTGATAGAGTTGCAGCTGGTAAATAATATATTGCAAAAACCACCAACCTCTCGGGTTGGTGGTTTTTCTTAATTATTCGTATTCATTCGTATCATTAGTACGAATTCGTATATTGGTATATTTACCCGGTTGTGAGTTTTGGCATCGTTTTTTAAAATTGCGTTCAGGTGTTATTTTGGTGGTCAAATCAGCAAGACAGACCCTAATTTAATATTAGAGTCTGTCTCGTAAAAAACAATTTTAATGCCAAAATCTACAACGGGGTTATTTTACCTCTTCCAACATCTTAAACACTGCTTCATTTGTGGCCATCATGATGACATATTCCTGAACACGGGTGGCATCGGCGTCTTTGTAAAGATTGGTTAGATGTTCAACTTCTTTTTTGACCATTTCAGCGTCTGGAATAATATTAGCTTCCAAGGAAATCTTGTTCAAAACCAATTGTAATTTGGCGCGCTTTTCAGCATCTGGAGTCCATTCTTTGCGCATATCATCCATAGTCTTCTTCAGGTGTTTGAGATAATCCTCAACCTTCAAACCATAGCGAGCAATATCATCTTGAAACTGTGCCTCCATCTTATTGAGTTCGGCAGTGACTAGAAGTTCTGGCAAATCGATTTCTGACTCAGTAATAATCTTGTCAGCGATCATAAGACGAGTTTTTTCTCTTTCACGGTGTTCTTTCTCAGCTTTGATACTCTCGGTCACTTTAGCTTTGAAATCTGCCTCATCTTTGAAATCTCCAAGTTTCTTCAAGAATTCTTCGTTGATTTCTGGCAAAGGCAACTTTTCATCATCCTTGTGTTCTTCACCCTCGGCATGAGTGTGATAGTGCTGAGCGTAAGTTTCACGAATTTTCAAAATAGAATCTTCCAAATCTTTTTCAGTGACTTCAAATTTGGTTTCTTTCTTTTCGTTTATACCTTTGGCAATTTTCTTGTAGTCTGCCAATTTAATTTCTGGCATAAGGACCAAACGGATTTTGAATTCTACTGGATTCTCGGCAGCAATCTTGGTAATAGAAACTTGTGGGTGGCCGATATAATCAAGTTTACTTTCCTTGATGATTTCTGGAATCAAATCCTGCATAGCAATCTCAGCCGCTTCTTCCCAGATAGCCAAATCACCAATCTTGGAGACTAGGACTGATTCTGGTACATGGCCAGGGCGAAAGCCGGGGAGGTTGAGACCCTGCTGAATACGAGCGATAGCTTTGTTGCGCTGTTTTTTGACGGCTTCAAAAGCCAATTCGGCTTCGATTTCTACTTCAGAATTCTTTAATTTATTGGTTTTTATGATTTTATGCATGCGACTAGTTTACTGGTTTAGAAGCGTTTTGTCAAAATAAAACCAGCCCCAGTCCGCAAAGCGGACCGGGGCTGGTTTTTAAAGGATAAATCTTAGTATTCCGATAAATCTAAAGTGGCATTGGAAACCGTAGCGGTCAAATCTGCATCAATGCCGTTCATGGCATCAGCCAGTTCTTGTTCCTGCTGAGCTTTTTCAGCGGCAGCCTGCTCAGCTTTGATTTCCTTGCTCTTTGATGAGTAGAAGTAAATTCCACCAACAATTAGCAGTATAACGATAATAATTATCGCAATCGTTGAACCCCAACCCTCTCTGTCCTCGTATGCTTTGTCCATAGTTTTTTAATTAGTTAAATAAAATTTATTGACGGGTAGTAGAGGCTGTCGTTGAAGCTCGATCATCTCGTCTCTCTGGGCGATTTGATTTTAACTTCTCATTAACATTCTTTTGTACTCCAGCTAAAACCTGGACTAGGGCTTTGTGGGCTGTATTGATTGCCTGATCTACTATTTTGGCCTTGGCGTTGGCATCTTTTACTACCTGGCCACGGTTCTTGGTAGTAATGGTGGTTTGAGTATCTAGATAAGTTACTAATTCTGCTAATTTTGTCTTAGCGATTTCTATTTTGGCTCGAGCGTCAGCTAAAGCAATAGTACTGGAGGACATATCCACACCATTCTTGGTAAAGATAGCCATTCTCGCTTCAGTTGAAGAAGCTCTGTCGGTAAGTTGTTGAATTGCCTCGGTTAAATTTCGAACAGCTTTATCACTTTTTTTAGCAAAAGCTCTAGCTGTGGTTGAAGCAATCTTTTCTTGTATTTTTTCTTTTACTTCATCACGTTTGGTTGATGAAGCTCTCATTAATTCCGGACGAGTAGAAGAAGCGCGAACTTCTCTGGCAATTTCCTTTACTTCGCGAGCAGGCATAATTTTATTTGATTTTGTGTTTGTAGCAGCGTTTCCAATCATTGGAAGTGCAATCACAATAGCAATAATTGAAAATATAATTTTTTTCATATATTTACCCGTTAAGGTTTTGGCTGATCGAAAATTAGTTTTATAATTTTCTGCATTAGATTTTAATCTAATGTGTCAGGCAAAATCTTTCTGGGTGGGTTAATTTTATTAATGTAGACCTGGGGCAATTATATCACCGCAGGAGAGTTTTGTTAAATTGGGGAAGAGGCCAGCAAAAAACCGCCTAGCTAGGCGGTTTTTTGCTGGCCTATCCGATTACATCATTTTAATCAAGAATGGAACCAAAAGGAGAGCAACAATGTTAAGAATCTTAATCATTGGGTTGATAGCCGGACCAGCAGTATCCTTGTAAGGATCACCAACAGTGTCTCCGGTCACAGCGGCTTTGTGAGCATCTGAACCCTTGCCGCCGTGATTGCCTAATTCAATATACTTTTTAGCATTGTCCCAAGCACCACCACCAGAAGTCATCGAAATTGCTACGAAGATACCAGTTACGATTGAACCAACGAGCAAACCTCCGAGAGCTTCAGCACCCAAACCGAAACCAACCAAAACCGGAGCCAAGATTGGAATCAAAGATGGAATAATCATTTCCTTGATAGCGGAAGTAGTTACGATGTCTACTGAACGAGCATAGTCAGGCTTGGCAGTACCTTCCATAATACCTTTGATCTCGCGGAATTGACGACGAA
This sequence comes from bacterium, assembly GCA_037147155.1. Lineage (GTDB taxonomy): Bacteria > Patescibacteriota > Minisyncoccia > Phycocordibacterales > GWA1-40-21 > JBAWVR01. Next base: position 3,734 of record JBAWVR010000040.1, read on the forward strand.
CCTCTTCAACAACTTGCTGAGCAGCTTTACCAACAGCTTCCATACAGAGAGCGGCAAAGTAATAAGGGAGAAGACCACCAATAAGCAAACCAACCAAAACGTTTGGATTAGACAAATCAAATTTCAAAGCGTGACCGAATTTCTCAAACTCCTGAGTATATGAAGAGAAGAGAACGAGAGCAGCCAAACCAGCAGAAGCGATAGCATAACCTTTAGTCACAGCTTTGGTAGTGTTGCCAACAGCGTCCAATGGATCAGTCACATCACGAACAGCAGCTGGTAAATGAGCCATTTCGGCAATACCACCAGCGTTATCGGTGATAGGACCGAAAGCGTCAATAGCCACGATAATACCAGTGAGGGAGAGCATAGACATAGCGGCGATAGCTACACCGTAGAGTCCGGCAAAGTGATAAGTGGAGAGAATACCAAAGACGATAACGATCAAAGGCATAGCAGTAGCTTTCTTAGAAATAGCCAAACCTTGAATAATGTTTGTACCGTGACCAGAAGCTGAAGCTTTAGCAATAGACTGAACTGGAGCGAAAGAGTGTGAAGTGTAGTATTCGGTAATGACTACAACTAAAGCGGTAACGATAATACCAATCAATGAACACAAGTAGAGGTTCATAATTGAGTAAGTTGACTGACCGCTCATCACCCACTTGGTAACAGGATAGAAAGCGATAGCTGAAAGAACTCCAGCGGCAATCAAACCTTTATACAAAGCACCCATGATATTCTGAGATTTGCTCAAACGCACAAACCAAGTACCGATGATTGAACAAATGATAGCAATACCACCAATCGCTAGAGGATAGATTACAGCTCCTTCAAAACCAACAAAGAGGAGACTACCCAAAAACATAGCAGCGATAGAAGTTACAGCATAAGTTTCAAACAAGTCAGCGGCCATACCAGCACAGTCACCAACGTTATCACCAACGTTATCAGCAATAACAGCTGGGTTTCTTGGATCATCTTCTGGAATACCGGCCTCCACTTTACCAACGAGGTCAGCACCAACGTCAGCAGCTTTGGTAAAGATACCACCGCCCAAACGAGCGAAGATAGAAATAAGAGAAGCTCCGAAAGACAAACCGATCAAAGCGTTAACATCTTTAGTGATAGCGTAGAAAACAGTTACACCAAGAAGAGCGAGACCAACTACGAGAAGACCAGTGATAGCACCGCCTTTGAAAGCGAGGTCAAGAGCAGCGGCCAAACCAGACTTGGCAGCTTCGGTAGTGCGGATATTGGCGCGAACAGAAATGTTCATACCAATAAAACCAGCAACACCAGAGAGAATAGCACCAACCAAGAAGGCGGCGGCCATTTTCCAAGTAAGGAAGAAACCAACAACGAAGAATAGAACGACAGCAATAACTGCAATAGTCTTGTACTGACGGTTCAAATAAGCACTAGCACCTTCCTGAATCGCCTGAGCGATATCACGCATTTTTTGATCGCCGGTACCTTTCTTCATGATTGAAGTAATCAAGAAAATACCGTAAACGATAGCTAGTAATGAACTGATTAAAGCAAATATAACTACAGAATTCATATTTATTCACCCGGAAAAGTTTTTACTAGCAGAAAATCTTTGATTTTCATGGATATTGTGTTTGAACACAATATCACCAGTAAAAATTTTAACGGGATTTTTTATTTTAATTTATAATAATCCGATTTTGGCGGACGACACTAAGAAGTGTCGATTTTTCCCCACAAAAAACCGCTGTCGCACTCGGTCCCAGAGCCGGGACCAAGAGTGATAGTGGTTTTTTGCTGACCACAAAATTTTAATTTTGTTGATTATTCAGTTTCTTCTTTTGACTTTTTGTCATCAGAAAAATCTTCTTCAGAGGTGGTTTTACCGGCAATAGCTTTGATATCAATTTTCCAACCGGTCAATTTAGCAGCGAGACGAACGTTTTGACCTCCGCGACCGATAGCTAGAGACTGTTGGTCTTCAGCAACGGATACTTCAGCTTGTTTGGTCTCATCAGTTAGCTTGATTTCCAAGATCTTGGCCGGAGAGAGAGCTTCTTCAATAAATTTCTTTGGATCAGCTGACCATTCGATCACATCAATCTTTTCACCGCCGAGCTCACTCATAACTGTGGAGACTCGAACACCTCTTTGACCAACCATGGCGCCCACTGGATCAATATGTTCATCTTTGGAAGCGACAGCAATCTTGGAGCGAGCTCCAGCTTCACGAGCGATGGCTTTGATTTCAATGGAACCGTTGTTGATTTCCGGTGCCTCAACTTTGAATAATTCTTCAAGGAACTTTGGATGAGAGCGAGAAACTTTTAGGAATACGCCTTTTGGTGATTCTTCAACTTTGAAGAGAAAACCGCGGATTCTTTCGCCAGGACGATATTTTTCACCAGGAATTTGTTCTTCGTAGGGGAGGATAGCAGTTGCTCGGCCCATATCCACGAAAATATTTCCTCTTTCAAGTCTCTGAACTGTACCGGAGACAATCTGACCTTCTTTCTGGCCGTATTCGCCCATGACGGAGACTTTTTCAGCTTCACGCATCTTCTGAATGATGACTTGTTTAGCAGTTTGAGCAGCAATACGTCCGAAATCATCTTTGTCTTCAAGCGGGAAAATGATTTCTTCACCAATTTCCGCATCCTTCTTAATCATTTTGGCATCTTCAATCAAAATATGATGCTCAGGATTGAAATATACTTTGGAAGGTTCTGTACTATCGATGGGGGTGGGGATAGGTTCAGTTTCGCCTTCTTCCTCCATGATGACTTGGGACTTGTCCACGACTTCTTTGACCTGACTGAATTCGGCTTTGCCGGTATTCATATCTAGTTTGGCACGGACAATCTGTCCTTTTTTGCCGAACTCTTTTTTGTAGGCAGTGGCGAGGGCGGCTTCAATCGCTTCAATCATTTTTTCGCGCGGAATACCTCTTTCTTCAGCCAACTGGTCCAAAACCGAGTGGATGACTTTTAAATCTAACATAAATTTGTGACCCAGAAACTTTTTACTAGTGGAAAATCATAGATTTTCCTTTATATCGTGCAAAGGCACGATATTGCTAGTAAAAACTTTAGCGGGTAAATTAACTTTTTAAAAAAAACGAGCTCGCCCGAAAGCGAACCTGTTACATACATATAATAGCAGAGCTAAACAGTTTGTCAAATATGCTTTCGATGATATAATTTACCCAGTAATAATTTAATAATACCTCAATGAAAAATAAACTATTTTTTCTAACTGCAATTGCTTTGGTAGCTTTTGTAGTTTTCACTGGTAGTTCCTTTAAAATCCTATCAATTTCTAAAGTAAATGCCGGAACTAATATTATTGGGTGTGATCTTGATTTGAATCATAATATTCCTCGCAGCTTGCTGCGAGCGTCCGAACGCTAAGTGGTGTATC
>JBAWVR010000041.1:0-6894 GCA_037147155.1 bacterium
TAATAAAGGTGGATTATAGTGTAAAATAATAACATTAATTGTAATTTAAATAATCAAAATGAATCAACACCATGATCAAGATTTTGATGTTCCAAACATTCATGTTGGAACACAAGATCACGAAGTTAAAAGTACTAAGAAAGGTTGGAGAGAATATATTAATTTAGATCTCTTGGCCAAATTCTTTTTATTGTTACCACTATTCATTTTGCCGATTTTTGTCTGGCCATCACTCAATGTGCCGAATCAGTTTTTTAAAACTTTATTCTTGGTAATTCCAGTTGGATTATCTCTACTGTTTTTAATTCTCTCAAGTTTACGTTCTGGCAAATTTGTTTATCCAAAGACCTGGCTCTGGCCAGCTACTGCTTTGGTGATTGTGACTTATACTCTCTCTTCATTCTTTTCTTCTTCTTGGAGAGATTCATTCTTAGGACAAGGTTATGATGTTGGCTCATGGGTGATCGTGGTGTTCACCTTGCTGGCTATATTTTTGGTGCCTTTATACTTCAAAAACAAACGTGATGTCTTCACTTCCTACGCCGTTCTTTGGGTAGCGGTTCTTCTTGTTGGTTTGTTTACTTTGATTCGCTTGGTTCTATATTGGATTCTTGGTTACGATTTATTATCTCTTGGAGTATTTGGTGATATTACCGCCAATTCAGTAGGTACTTGGAACAGTCTTGGTATTTTCTTCGGTTTGGCGACCATTCTGTCTTTTGTTACTTTAGAAAACCTTGATTTCAAGGTGGGTTGGTTTAAATACACAATAATTGGAACCTTGGTGATGTCTTTGATTATGGTGGCTTTGGTCAACTATTCTCTGGTTTGGTATGTTCTTGGAATTCTTAGTGTTATTTTCTTGGTTTATACTTTTTCTTCCAATTTAATTCGTGGTACTGCCACAGCTAAGATGCCTTACATGTCCTTGGTTATCTTATTTATTTCTTTGGTCTTCATTATCAATGGTACAAATGTCCAAAACTTTATCAGTCAAAAGGCTGGTATAAGTAATTACGAAGTTTTACCAAACTACAAGAGTTTGCAAATGTTGTCCTGGGAAACTTTGAAGTCAAACCCAGTCTTTGGTGTTGGTCCAAACCGTTTTTACGAAGAATGGGCTGCTCACAAGTCTTTAGATGTTAACTCTAGTGATTATTGGAATACAGATTTCAATTATGCTGTTGGCTTTGTTCCAACCTTGTTTATTACCACAGGTCTTATTGGTTTCTTGCCATGGCTCATTCTTATCGGAGTTTTTCTCTATTTTGGTTTTCGTTACTTGATGACCACTTGGTCTGATCGTTATGTTAAATATTTAGCCCTATCATCTTTCTTGGCTTCAATCTATCTCTGGATTACCGTTATTCTCTATGTTCCAAGTACCGCCACTTTGTTCTTGACCACGTTCTTTACAGGACTTTTCTTGGCTATCTGTATCTTTGAAAATGTTGTGGACAATAAAGAAATTAGTTTTTCTGAACCACGCAAAGGTTTCTATGTTGTTATGGTTTTGGTTTTCATTATGATTGGTTTGATAATAGGTGGTTATGTTTATTTGCAAAAATATGTAGCTGCTAACTATTATCAAAAAGCTCTGGTGGCATCGCTAAATGGAGATATTGCAACCGCTGGTCTCAACGCCGAAAAAACCGTGCAAATGGATGGTACAGATTATTCTTATCGTTTAGTGTCTCAAATCTACGTTCGTCAGATGAGTGATTTACTGTCTAAAAAAGACATGACTGCTGAACAAATTAAAACTCCATTCCAGAGTCTCTTGGGAGCCGCTGTGAATAGTGCCAACGCTGCCGTAGCTCTAAATAGTACTAACTATCAGAACTACATGAACCTTGGTAATGTTTACGAGTCAGTCGTGCCAATTGGTATTCCAGGAGCTTATGATATGGCTGTTAAAGCTTACCAGAAGGCTGGAGAGCTTAATCCAAATAGTCCACTAATTAATCTGACTATGTCACGTTTGGAGTATTCAAATAAGTCTTACACTAAGGCAAAAGATTTTGCTTTGAAAGCTTTGAATCAAAAAAATAATTATACCGATGCTGCTTACTTCTTGTCATACATCGAAACCGAACAAGGTAGTGCCAAGAACGCTATTGCTGTTTTGGAAAATGCTTCAGTTTTCTCCCCATATGATCAATCACTATTCTTCCGTCTTGGAGTAATGAAATACAACCAAAAGGATTATGATGGAGCGGTAGCTGCCCTTGGTCGTGCTGTAAATATTATGATGGCTCTATATGACAAGAATAGCAAACAAGGTCCTGACTTTTATTCTCTGTATTCTAACGCCGCTTACTTCTTGAGCTTGTCGTCATACAAAGTTGGCCAGAAAGATGCTGCTATTGCCTATATGGATTTGGTTAGCCGCTGGAATCCTGGTAATAAAGACGTAGCAGATTTGTTGGCTAATATGAAAGCTGGTAGAACACCAGATGCAGGACAGGTGAGTGAAGTGAAGGCTGATTTACCAATAAAGACTACTGATTTAAAAACAACTGCTACTACCACTGCGAAAACCACAAAAGCTACAACTAAAACGCCGGTTAAAACCATCAAGAAATAGTTTCCTTTATGGTAAAAAGACTTCTAAACTTTTTTAATCGAGAAATAGGCGGCCTCCATGATGCCGCCTATTTCCTCGGTTTTTTTGCTATCGTATCACAACTTCTGGCCTTATTTAGAGATCGCTTGTTAGCTTCAATGATTGGACCCGGCAATGCTCTAGATATTTATTATTCCAGTTTTCGTATTCCAGATCTGATTTATGTTTCTCTAGCCTCAATTGTTTCCGTGTCCGTCATTGTGCCATTTTTGGCAGAGAAGATAGAAAAGAATAGTGGTGATCTGAAAAAGTTTGTTGATAACATTTTTTCATTTTTCTTTTTGGCAATTGCGCTTGTGAGTGTGGTGATGTTCTTCTTGATGCCGGTCATCATACCAAAAATATTTTTTGGTTATGATCAAGAAAAAATTCGACAAATAATTGAGATGAGTCGAATTATGCTCTTGTCCCCATTCCTTTTAGGATTGTCTAACTTCTTCTCCAGTTTGATACAGGTGTATCGCAGATTTATTTTGTATTCACTTAGTCCGCTAATCTACAGCCTGGGAATAATTTTTGGTATTATTTTTCTTTATCCGAAATTTGGAGTTTACGGTTTAGCTTGGGGTGTTGTTATTGGGGCCTTTTTCCATTGGGCTATACAGGTGCCAACTGTTATCAGTCAGGGCCTATTTCCAAAGATTAAACTCGATTTAAACTGGACTGAAATAAGGAGTATGGTTGTTACTGCAGTTTTGAGAACTTTTACTCTAGGCATAGGTCAGATTGGTACTTTGTTTTTGGTGTCCATGGCAACAATTATTGGAGCGGGAACCGTATCTGTGTTTAGTATGGCCTATAATCTTCAGGGTGTACCACTAACGGTTATTGGAATGAGTTACTCAATGGCAGCTTTTCCTACACTATCTAGACTTTTTGTTGCAGGTGATACCAAAAAATTTCTTGAGGAAATTATTATCTCAGCTAGACACATTATCTTCTGGTCCATGCCAATAATAATTTTGTTTATTGTTTTGAGAGCACAGATTGTTCGAACAATTTTGGGGGCAGGTTTCTTTGATTGGTCAGCCACAAGACTTACCGCAGCATCACTCGCTGTATTTTCAGTTTCAGTTTTGGCTCAGAGTTTATTACTGTTGTTGACGAGAGGTTATTATGCAATCGGTGTGACCAAGAAGCCACTTTTGGCAAACTTGGCTGGATTGTTACTCATGTTTGTATTTGGAATGCTGGGTCATTATGCCTTCAGCCACTACCAATTTGTTCAAAATTTTACTGAAGCCTTACTCCGTGTAGCGGACATTCAAGGCACTGGAGTTCTTATGTTGGCCTTGGCCTATTCCTTGGCCATGATCTCTGGTACGGCTATTCTTTTGTGGTGGTTTGAAAGAGATTTTTCTGGTTTTTGGCCGGGAATTAAAGATACTTTTTTCCAGAGTTTTTCTGCTGCTATTATTATGGGTTTCGTGTCTTATTTGGGGCTAAATTTCTTTGATGATATTTTTTCTCTCGGTAGCACCTTCGGAGTTTTTGCTCAAGGCGCTTGTGCTGGTATCCTTGGTTTGATTGTCTGGTTTATCATTCTCAAGCTTTTGAAGAATCAAGAAATAAATGAGGTCTGGAGAACCATTCATCACAAGATTTGGAAATCAGACGCTATTATTCCGGAATCCAATGAGTTGTAGTAAACAGTAAAAAAACCAGTAAAAACTGGTTTTTTTACACTTTTTCTGCTAATATTCTGTTTATATGACGGATTTGAATAAGGTTAGAAATTTTTCCATCATTGCCCATATTGATCACGGTAAGTCCACTCTGGCTGACCGCCTTTTAGAAATTACCAATACCATTGAAAAGCGTAAAATGATGGCCCAAGTGTTGGACTCCATGGAACTTGAACGTGAAAGGGGAATTACTATCAAAATGCAACCAGTGCGTATGGATTACAAGCTCGATGGGGAGAATTATGTTTTAAACTTGATTGATACGCCTGGACACATCGACTTTTCTTATGAAGTGTCTCGTGCCCTCAAAGCCGTTGAAGGTTCAATCCTTTTGGTGGATGCTACTCAAGGTGTTCAAGCACAGACTTTGACTACTTTAAACATGGCTCGTGAATCTGGTCTCGTGATTATTCCTGTGGTCAGTAAAATTGATTCACCACTTGCTCGAGTGGACGAAGTTAAATATGAAATCTCACTTTTACTCGGAGTAGAACTTGAGGATATTTTGGAAGTATCAGGCAAAACTGGTGAAGGTGTGGAGAACCTTTTGAAAGAATTGATTAAACGTGTACCAGCACCAAAAAAAGAAATTTCAAATTATGATCAGTTTCGCTCTTTAGTGTTTGATTTTCAGTACGATAATCATCGTGGGGTTATTGTGTTTGTGCGTGTGTTAAATGGAGAAGTTAGAAAGGGACAACCATTAGTATTTAAAATTGCTGACGAAACTTTTACAGCTTTGGAAGTTGGTATTTTTGCTCCAGATGAGCGACCGGCTGAATCTTTGACAGCAGGTGAGATTGGTTATATTGTGACTGGTATTAAAGAACCTGGCATTGCTTCTGTGGGTGATACTGTGGCTTCACCGCGTGACAATCATCCGCCGCTGCATGGTTATATGAGCCCTGCTCCAGTAGTTTGGGCTTCTGTTTATCCAGAGAGTCAAGATGACCTTAATTTGCTTAAACAGTCCTTGGGGCGCCTCCGTCTGTCAGACTCGTCTTTTACTTATGAAGAAGAGGCTTCAGGGACTCTAGGACGAGGTTACCGCTGTGGTTTCTTGGGTATGCTTCACTTGGAAATTATTGTGGAGCGTCTGCGACGCGAGTTTAATTTGGAGCTCATAGTGACTACCCCAAGTATTACTTATGAAGTTCTCTACCGTAATGGTAAAAAAGAAATCATTTATTCACCGTCACTCTTTCCAGATGATCACTCTGTGCAGGAAGTCCACGAGCCATGGGTCAAGATTAAAATTATCTCCCCATCTCATTATTTGAGTCTACTCATGCCATCTTTTTATGAACATGAAGCAATTATTGGCGACTCAGAAAACTTTGGTGATAACCGTTCAGCTATTACTGTGGAGATGCCTCTGCGTGAACTTATGCGTAATTTCTTTGATGAATTGAAGAGTATTACCTCTGGCTATGCCTCAATTTCTTATGAAATGCTTGGTATGCGCAAAGCTGATGTTGTACGCCTAGATATCTTAGTCGCTGACGAACCAGTGGTGGCCTTTGCACGTGTAGTGTCTCGCCGACGCGTTCAAGAAGAGGCTGAGGCAGCTGTTGAGAAGTTATTCGCTGTTTTGCCAAATCAGATGTTCAAAACAAAGATTCAAGGACAGGCAATGGGTAGAATCTTGTCATCGAGAACTTTGTCAGCACTACAAAAAGATGTGACTCAGCATATGTACGGAGGAGACATTACTCGAAAGATGAAATTGCGTGAAAAGCAGAAGAAGGGTAAGAAGAAAATGAAAGATCGTGGAACTGTAAATATTCCTCAGGAAGTGTTTATAAAAATGATTCGCTCGTCGGAAAATTAAGAACAAAAAGAGCGGCACCCTCTTGGGTGCCGCTCTTAAATTTGATTCTATCTAAAGATTCCTGGCATATAAGCAATCACCATACTAATGATTACGAGGAAAGCGACCACAAACCAGAATACTCGAATAAATTTTTGACTACCTTTTTGAAAAATCATGTTATTTGTTTATTAATAATATGTTATTATTAACTATATACGATTTATGATTGGATTTCAAGAAAAAAGAAAGATTCGCCGATTTGTAAATTCCAAGCTGGTTTGGTTGGTGCTTTTGATATTGGCTTCATATATTGGATATAGCGCCTATAAATTTTATCCCAAATATCAGCATAGTGAAGTTTTGTTGAATGAAGTTTCGTCAGAATACAAACAATTAGAAGCTAGAAAACTTGATCTAACTAGCAAAATAGAAAATTTAGGTAAAAAAACCGGTATGGAAGAAGAAATTCGTCAAAGATATTCTTTAGTTAAAAGTGGGGAAGAGGAAGTTGTTTTGGTGGATAGAAACAAAGATACGGATACACTATCAAAAGATGAAAACATTGGTTTTTTCGGTAGAATTTTTGGTTGGATTTTTAGATAAGATTTAGTAGAATAGATAGACGACTTTAAAAAAGCGGGTATGGTTTAGTGGTAGAATGCGACCTTCCCAAGGTTGAGACGCGGTTTCGATTACCGCTACCCGCACCACATTTTATGGGTCTTGTCTGTATTTTAGATTTAATAAAATTATTGGTATAATATTAAAAC
>JBAWVR010000042.1:0-6891 GCA_037147155.1 bacterium
AAAGAAGCCGGCTGGCGTCAATATTTATTTAGATGAAGAATTGAGAGCAGATGTAACAAAGGCTATATCCGAAGGATTGTGCCATTGTATCATTAAAAAGGGATCCACACAAAAGGTATGCTTCAGAAAGATCAAGGAAGGAGGACGGTGCGGCTTTCACAAGACGACCTGTAATGAATTACCCGAACCTAAAGTCGAAGAAGAAAAATAATATGCAAACACTCAAACTTACAAAGAAATATGAGACATATCCTGAATACAAAGATTCAGGTGTTGAGTGGATTGGTGTTATTCCCACCGACTGGAAAGTTACTCGAGCAAAAAATCTATTTAAGAAGATGAATAGGTCCCCACTCGAATCGGATGGTATTATTACGGCTTTTCGTGATGGAACTGTAACTTTACGAAAAAATAGACGCGAAGACGGTTTTACTATGGCAGATAAAGAAATTGGTTATCAAAGAATAAAAAAAGGTGATCTTGTTATTCATGGAATGGATGCTTTTGCCGGTGCCATAGGGGTTTCTGATTCTGATGGAAAGTCTTCTCCTGTGTATTCCGTATGTGTTCCAACCCAAGGCTCAAGTCCAAGATATCATGCATATCTTCTAAGACTTATGTCTAAAAGTAAATATATTTTTGCTCTAGCGAAAGGAATTAGAGAGAGGTCAACAGAGTTTAGATTTAAGGAGTTCTCGAACTTAGAAATTTCTGAACCATCAATCGAAGAACAGAAAAAAATTGCTAAATATCTTGATGAAAAAACATCCTCAATTGACCAGGTTATTGAAAGGAAACAAAGGTTGATTGAGCTTTTACGTGAAAAACGAACAGCGGTTATTAATCACGCAGTAACAAGAGGCCTTGATTCAAAGGCTGAGTTCGTTGAAAGTAGTGTTGATTGGATTGGAAAAATACCTAAAGGTTGGAATGTTAAAAAATTAAAATTTTTAGGAGAAGCCATAATCGGTTTGACTTACTCACCAGAAGATCTTGTTTCTGAGAATGGAACTTTAGTATTAAGATCATCAAATGTTCAAGATAGTAAAATTGTGCTTGATGATAATGTATATGTAAAAAAAGATATTCCAAAAAAATTAGTCACAAGACTCGGTGATATTTTGATTTGTTCTAGAAATGGGAGTAGAACTCTTATTGGTAAAAACGCTACCATTGATAAAGATAGTGAAGGTTTATCGTTCGGTGCTTTCATGACAGTTTTTAGGTCCAAACATTCGAGATTCATTTCTTGTTTTTTGAAGTCAAATCTTTTTATGTCTCAATTAAGTACAACTCTAACATCTACAATTAATCAGCTCACAACTCATTACTTAAATAACATTGTAATAATTGTTCCTCCAGAAAAAGAGCAAGAAGTTATTGCTTCGTATTTAGATAAAAAGATTAGTGAATATGACAAAGCGATAAAATACGTTGAACAATCAGTTGAAAAATTGCAGGAGTTTAAAACCTCATTAATTTCAAATGTGGTGACAGGAAAAATTAAAATATAAAATAAATGGAGAATGAGGATATAAAACTTATAAGGAAGCTGTTGGTGACTCAAAAAAGAAAAGATTTGAGTGATTTTCTAACTGGATCAACTGGTGAAATAGAACAAACTGGACAGTTTGGCAGTTATTGGAATTCTGTAATATCTTATTACAATATTCATCTTCCATTAGATTCATTTGTTAAGAGTAAAACAATCAGTTCTGAAGATAAGAAGATGATTTTGGATGCAGTTTTGGACTTGCACCCACACGGTGATGGAGGTGTAGAAATACAGGGGGTATTTTTCTATATACAAAGAGAGGATACAAACAATGAAATTCCTAGTAGTGAAAAGACTGACATGGAATTGGGAGAATGTATAGAATTTGAAACAAAAATAGAAACACAGTATAAGTTTTTAAATGAACAGTTAAATAAGTCACAGAAACTTTTCGATGAAGGTGACTTTGCAGGAGTCTTAACCTGTATCAGATCATCAGTGGAAGCAGCAACTTTTGACATATTTAAGAGAATAACGGGTGAAGAAATATATGGCACTGGGTCTCTTGGAGATGATTACAAAAAGGTTAGAAAATTACTAAATCTAGCTCCAGAGAATGAAACAAGTTCACATGCTAAAAAATTGACGTCATCCCTTGTGAGTATAATTGACGCCATTGATCAACTCTCAAATCAAATGGGAGACAGACACATTCAAAAAGTGATACCCGAAAGACATCATGCCTTATTGTGTTTGAATGCAGGCAGATCTATCATAAGTTTTTTGTATTCAAGTCTTATTTATCAGTACAATACAAAGAATACTCTGTATAAAGAAATTACGGACTGTTTATATGAGGGGTCTAATCGCACTGAAGATCGAGCGACACTACTTGAAAAACCAAAGCTAAAATTTATTTTTAATAGATGTGATGAATTTACGAAAGGTCTAATCAAAAAGAAATTGATATCAGAGTTTGAAATTAATCATTTTAAAGATAGTGACGTTTTCTTCAAGGCGTTAGAACTTCTGGGAAATATAAATAAGAAAGAAGATGTTACTTTGGTAGAAAACAAGTGTAGTGGTAATGGACAAGCATGCGGACTAAAAAACTTTTTAATTACACATAATCAATTAATATTATAACTTTAAGAAAATTATTAATAACTATTAAAATAACAACAAATATATGGAACAAAATAAACTAAAAAAAAATGCAACAACTCAATTTCTGATTTTCACAGCAGAATCTGGAACACCACAAATTGAAGTTCGAATTGAGGGAGAGATGATTTGGTTAACACAAAAGCTTATGGCTGAGCTTTTTGATGTAGATATTCGCACAGTAAGTGAACATTTGAAAAATATCTTTGAAACCCTTGAGTTACAAGAGAATTCAGTTATCCGGAATTTCCGGATAACTGCTACTGACGGTAAAACGTATGACACTATGCACTATAATCTTGATGCTGTCATTGCCGTTGGTTACCGTGTGAACTCTAAACGAGCGACCGACTTTCGTATTTGGGCAACACAGGTCTTGCGTAACTTTATAATCAAGGGTTTTGCTTTGGATGATGAACGATTGAAGCAGGGAAAGAAGTTTTTTGATAAAGATTATTTTCGTGAACTTTTGGAAAGAGTTCGTTCTATTCGAGCGAGCGAGCGTCGTATCTGGCTTCAGATCACAGACATTTTTGCAGAGTGTAGTATTGATTATACAAAAGATTCTCAAGAAGCGATGGATTTTTATGCCATGGTCCAAAATAAATTTCACTACGCTATCACTGGTCAAACAGCTGCCGAAATCATTTATAACAAAGCAGATGCCAAGGAGACAAATATGGGGCTGACAACCTGGAAAAATTCACCAGGTAGAATATTGCAATCTGATGTAGTGATTGCTAAGAATTATTTAAAAGAAGATGAGATTAAAAAACTTGAGCGGACGGTATCTAGTTTCTTTGATTACGTTGAAGGAATAATCGAACGTAAGGAAACATTCAAAATGAAGGAATTCGCTGAAAGTGTAGATAAATTTTTGACATTTAATGAATACAAAATATTGGATGGTAAGGGACATATCTCCGCTGAGGATGCCAAAGAAAAAGCTATAGGGGAGTATAAAGAATTTAACAAGACTCAAAGAATAGAATCTGATTTTGAAAGGGAAGTTAAGAAGATTTTGGACCAGAATAAAGATAAGTAAACTATATGAAAACAAACACAAGAGAGTCAGGTTTTGAGGAATTCATTGAGCAAGAACTCATTAGTCTTCATAATTATCAACAAAGGTCAGCTTCTTCATACAGTAAGGATTTGTGTATGGACACAGAGTTAGTTTTGCAGTTTATACAAACCACTCAAAAAGATAACTGGAACAAACTAGTTGAGCAGTATGGGGAAGACGTAACCAATCGCTTCTTGGCTAGATTAGATGAGGAGATTGTTTCTCGTGGTTTGCTTAGTATTCTGCGTGAGGGTGTAAGAGATCGAGGTGTTAATATTCGTTTGGCGTATTGGAAACCTGAAAATGATAAAAACCCAGAAACTCTAGCAGACTATGCTGGAAATATCTTGAGTGTTATGAGACAGGTTAAATACAGTATCAAGAATGAAAATTCTATTGATATGGTTATTTTTGTAAATGGCCTACCGCTGTTTACTATAGAGTTAAAGAATCAATTTACTGGTCAGAATGTTATTAATGCCATTTCTCAATACAAAACGGACCGCGACCAGAGAGAGAAGTTGTTGTCATTTAAACGCTGCCTTACTCATTTTGCGGTAGATACAGAACAAGCTTACATGACCACTCGTCTAACTGGTCTCACTACTTACTTCTTACCATTCAATAAGGGTAATAAAGGTTCATCAGGTAATCCTGAAGCTCCACAAGGAAAATACAAGACTTATTATCTTTGGGAAGACATTTGGTCCAAAGATAGTATTTTCGATTTAGTAGGAAATTTTATACAAGAAGTCACTGAAGAAAAGGAAGATAAAAATGGAAAGAAACGAAAGGAAGAAAAGATTGTTTTTCCGCGATATCATCAGTTGGAGACAGTGAAGAATATTGTTGTTGATGCCCAAAAGAATGGCTCTGGTAGAAATTATCTTATTCAACACAGTGCTGGCTCAGGTAAAAGTAATACCATTGCTTGGACTGCCCATCGTTTGGCGGAATTGCACAATGATGAAGGTAAAAATGTATTTGATGGTGTGATTGTAGTAACTGATCGTCGAGTCTTGGATAGACAGCTTTCAAATACAGTGGATAGTTTTAGTCAGATAACTGGTTTGGTTAAGCATATAGAAAACGGTGGAAAGGAACTTAAAGAATGTCTTGAGTCTGGGGTGAAGATTATTACAACAACACTACAGAAATTTCCAGTTATAGTTGATGCTGTTGAAAAGGTTGAAGGTAAAAAATTTGCGGTGATTATCGATGAGGCTCACTCGTCTCAATCTGGAGAGTCGGCGGCTGATTTACGTCAGGTTCTAACATTGGATGAGGCAGAAAAAGAAACAGAAATAGAAGAGAATGCTTTCAAAACGGTGGAGGATCAAATCATTGAAAGAATGAAGGCACGAAAGGTGTCCTCACCAAACTTGAGTTTCTTCGCCTTTACCGCTACACCAAAGCAGAAAACTTTGGAGCTTTTTGGTACCGAAGATGCCTTAACTGGAAAGTTTGTTCCATTCTCACTTTACTCTATGAAGCAAGCAATTGAAGAGAAGTTTATTCTTGATGTACTTAAAAATTACACTACCTATGAGACTTACTTTGGTTTGTTGAAGAAAGTAGAGGATGATCCAGAGTTTGATAAGAAGAAAGCCCAAAGACTGATGGTAGGATATGTGGAAAGACACGAACACGCTATTGATAAAAAGACGGCGATAATGGTTGAACATTTTGAAGAGAAGATTGCTTCATTGATAGGTGGCAAGTCGAAAGCTATGGTGGTAACCAAGTCACGTTTGCATGCAGTTAGATACAAGATTGCCTTTGATAAATATTTGAAAGAAAAAGGCTACCCACATAAAGCGTTAGTGGCTTTTTCTGGTAGTGTTAAGGATGTAGATACAAAACTAGAATATACAGAGGGGCAAATGAATAAGATACCTGAGAGTCAAACAGCTGAGGAATTTAAAAATGATGACTATAAGTTTTTGATTGTAGCTGAGAAGTTTCAAACTGGTTTTGATCAACCTTTGTTGTCGGTGATGTATGTGGATAAGAAGTTGGGAGGCGTGGGTGCGGTCCAAACTTTATCTAGACTTAACAGAACTATGTACAGTAAGGACGATACTTTTGTTCTAGACTTTGTAAATGAAACAGAAGATATTATAGAATCATTCCAGCCTTACTATACAACCACAGTCCTATCTCAAGCTACTGACCCAAATATTCTGCATGACCTAGAGCGTGAAGTTCGAGGCTTTAAATTCTTTACTGATTTTGAGATCAATGGATTTGTTGATGAATTGTATGCTAAAGCCACACCAGATAAACTAAACTATATAGTTGATGGAGTGGTGTCGAGAATTAATGAAGAAAATCTTACACCAGAAGAAATGGAAAGCTTTAAGACTACCGCTTTTGATTATCTTAAAAAATACGCTTTCATTTCCCAGATTGTTACTTTTGAAGACCCCCAACTTGAGAAACTATATATATTCTTGAAGTATTTGATCAAGAAGTTGCCTAAGAGAGAAAGCCCTTTGCCATATGAGGTATTGGAAGCAATCGACATGGAAACTTATAAGATTGATAAGAAATCTGAATCAAACCTCAGATTGGAGAATGAAGAAGGAGTGATCGAGCCTATTAATGGAGGTGGATCTAAAGCAATTCCAGAAGAAGAAAAAGACGCTCTCTCAAGAATCATTAAAGAAATAAATGAACGCTATGGAACTAATTTTAATAGTGCTGACAGAGTTATTCTTAACGACCTAAGTAGACGACTTCTTGAGAGTGAGGTTCTGATTGGTTCAGTTAAAAATAATAGTAAGGATGCCGCTAAGTTAAAATTCGACCAGTTGTTCCAGGATGAGTTGGTTGGAGTTTTGGATAATCACTTTAGTTTATATCAGAAGTTAGACCAGAGTCCTGAGTTAAAGAAATTTGTTCAAGAGAAGGTGTTTGAGTACGTCATCAAGAAGATGAATTAAGTATAAAAAAATCAAGAAAACACCCTAGATGATCTAAGTGTCATCTAGGGTGTTTTTCGTTCATCTTGGTCCAAAATAATACATTATCATACCCTCCTCAGGGGGTTTTGAAAAATAGTCTAACTAGTTCTGCCAGCAAATATTAACATCCTCACCAATCTGCTCAGCTAGGTACTTTTTAGCGTCTGGTAGGATTCCAATCTTGTCGATTAAACCATTCT
>JBAWVR010000043.1:0-6881 GCA_037147155.1 bacterium
TGCTAGAGCCGGTCCTATAATTAGAGCGAACGGACTAATAGTTCTAAACATACTGATAATATCGGTGTCAAACTCATTAGTTTGTTTGAAGAAGTGGACTTCGGTCATGACTTCTACCACAGCAGCCCCGACGCGAGTTAGGAATAATACCCATGCCCAAAGAATAAAAATTGGAGCATTGATAAAAGATAGTAAAGCTGTAGAAATTGCCATGAGTACAAAGCCAGAAACCATCAATTCTTTTTCACCCCAATATTTATCCGCCAATCTGCCAAGTGGATATTGAATTAGAACAAATGGCACAAGAATAATAAGCGTTATGGTCAAAATTTGGTTCCAAGAAAAACCGATATAATTGTGTAAAAGGATCGGACTATAAATGGTCATCCAAGTATAAAACAACTGTAATAAAAAATTGGCAGCAAAAACATTACGAAGGCTCTTACTTTTTAATATTTTCTGGGCAGCTAGAACAAAGTCTGGTTGTGGAATAGATACGAAACCAAAGTTCTTTCTATTTGTCCAAATTAGGTAAAACATTGGTATGAGGATTGCCGCAGCTAGAAGATATATTGGACGATAATTGTTACCTGATAGAACACCCATGGTAATGAGTGGAGCAATTAACCAACCAATATTTGATGTTGTTAGAAATAGTCCTCTGGTTTGGCCAGTTGAGGCGTCACTTGAGACTTTCTCCAAGGCAATATCTAAAGTGAAAGAGAGAAGCACACCTCCAGTCTGTGAAATAACAAACAACATAACAGCCACTGCTGGATCATTGGAAAAATATAATCCAATTAATGAAATTATATTTGCAGCAATTAAGGACAGCATGACCTTATTGTTGCCATACTTTTTTATCAAACTAGGCAAAACAAAGAATGAAGCAAGTGTAAGTAGAGCCACCAAGACATAAATAAAACCGACATATTTTTCTTTGGCAAATTGAGTTAAAAAGCTCGAGTTGGTATAGGCCGGTATCGCCAAGCGAAGGGAAAGAAAAAGAATGCCAAAGTTTAAAACGTAAATCAAACGATTAACTTTGAAATTGTTGATGATTTTATCCATATCAATATTTGCTTTTTATTTGTAGTCGATTCGTATCATTCGTACCATTCGTATATTAGTATATTTTAATTATATACCAATAATGACTGGTATGACCATAGGGCGCTTAGCAGTTTGTTGCATGAGGAATTTACTGACATTGTCAGAGAGATTATTTTTGACATAATCAAAATCAATTGGGTTCATGCCGACAGCCGCTTCCTCGATAGTCTTCTTCACAATCAAACGAGTTTGATGTAAGAGTTCTTGTGATTCACGCAAGTAGACGAAACCACGAGAAATAATATCCGGTGATTTGCGAAGCTTGCCTGTGGCTGGATTAACGTTCGCAATAATGACAAACATACCATCTTGAGCAAGCATCTGACGGTCGCGGATAACTACTTCTTGAACATCACCAATAGAGAAACCGTCAACAAGAACAAGTCCGTGAGGAGCACGCTCTTTGAGTTTAACAATCTTTTCACCACCATCTTGAATTTCTACAACACTACCGTTGTCTGGTACGACTACATTTTTTTGATCAGTGCCAATTGTGACAGAAAGTTGAGCATGCATTTTGAGCATGTAGTGGTGACCGTGGACAGGCATAAAGAACTTGTAAGGAATCTGACGGTGAATCCATTCTAGTTCGCCACGTTTACCGTGACCGCCGGCGTGAACATCACTGTCAAAGTAAGTAATGATTTTGATGTCATGACGGAAAAGGTTGTCTTTAAGTCCAGCGACAGATTTTTCATTACCGGGAATGACAGAAGATGACAAAATAATAGTATCATTTTTGGTCAGCTTGATATTTTTGTTGGTATTGTTGGCCATACGCATGAGAGCACCAAATTCTTCACCTTGAGCCCCGGTCGCAATCACCATGAGCTTGTGTGGAGGATAATCCTTCATTTCGTCGGCATTGATGATGTGCTTGGTGTCGGTCAATTTGAGGAACTTGATAATTTCTACGTTGTTCTTCATACTACGACCTTCGATCACAATGATACGTCCGTATTTCTTGGCAATATCAATAAAACGAATAATACGTTCTACTTGAGATGAGAAAGTGGCAATGATTAAACGACCATTGGTTTCTTTGACGTATTTATCAATTGCAACAGTAACGGCATTTTCAGAAATAGTCCAACCTGGTTTTTCGATACCGGTTGAATCCATCATGAGTAGAAGAACCTTTCGGTCTTTGAAAATAGCGTATTGTTTGAACTCTTCTTCAGCCACAACACCTAATTCATTTTCTACACGCACGTCACCAGTGGCCACGATATCACCGTACGGAGTTTCAATAATTACACCAGCAGAGTCTGGAATAGAGTGAGTGATACCAAAGAATTTAATTTTCAAGTCTTTACCGATTGGGTAAAAAGCATCATCAGTGCTCATGATTTTGAAATCAAGTTCTGGTAAGTGAGGGAATTCGGAGTGACGCTTCTTGATAAGAAGAGCGCCGAATTGACAAGTAAAGATAGTTGGATTACCAAGTCTCTCTACAATATAAGGAATCGCTCCCACGTGGTCCAAGTGACCGTGAGTGATAGCAATACCACGGATTTTGTGTTTGTTGTCTTCGAGGTATGTAGTGTTTGGCAAGATATAATCAACACCCGGAGTATCTTCAGTTTTAAATTGAATACCGGCGTCGATGATAATAATGTCATCACCCATTTCAATGGCAGTCATGTTCTTGCCAACCTCTTCAACACCACCTAGAGGAATAATACGAATATTACCAGGTTTTAAGACTGGAATAATATCTTCCTTGTCCGCTTTCTCACGCTTCATATCAGCATTGACTAGAGCGTCAGAGAATTTGTCAGGGGTGTTTGGGTCAGCAGAGTAAGCTTTGCTACCACGAGTACTGCGAGGACCAGTTGGACGGAAGCTCTTGAAGCCACCGCCACGTGGACCGCGTGATGCACCACCAGAACGTGGAGTGTGTGGGGTACTTGTGTGAGGAGTGGTGGTATGAGCAGTGGCTGGAGCGTGACTACTCAGGGCACTCACATTGCGGATAGCTGGACGAGGGGATGAGTATGATGGCACATTGGATTCTGGTCGAAGTGATTTGCCGATAGTGCCAAAGCCACCATTTTGTGGACGGCTCATAGGACGGCGATTGTTAAAGTTGTTGCCGGCGCTTCTCATTGATGTGTTGGAGAAGTTGCGGTTGTTTGATATTGCTGGACGAGCACCATGCGGGGTAGGAGTTCTTCCTATTCCCTGGGTGGAACGCAGACTAGCAAAAACGCTAGAACTACCAGCCGGTTTTGTGTTCCGTACTGGTCGAGTGTATCGATTGTTTTTATTTATCATTATGTTTGCTTGCCCGAGAAAGTTTTGGTTGACGAATTGAACTTGAGCTCAATGTCTGGAAAATCTATGATTTTCTATCAACCAAAATTTTAGCGGGTATAAGTTAGTTATTAAATTTTGTTAATTATCTTGTTTGAAAACTTTCCAAATATAGTCGGTCTCAATGAACCAATTCTGAACATTCAAAAATCTTTCAGAAATAGTGGTGATGAGAAGGGGGCTAAAGTTTTTAATTTTACTTGGTAAGAAATAACCAATTTTTGTGGTGTGAGAAAAGATAACCGGAATGTCCTTGGCCACTTCCGTTAAGAAATCAGACTCCTTCTTGAGACGGTCATCACGGACAGAAGTCTTTCTCATGTCTTCCAAAATTTTGTCTACCTTACTGTTGGCATAGAGAGAGAGGTTGAGACCTGGTGAATTTCTCTGAGAAGAGTGCCAGTAACCATAAAGGTCCAAATCTCGCCCGACGACTTCGCCGAGAAGTAAGACTTCATACTTGCGAGGACGGATGACATTTTGATTCAGGTCACCAAAATCAAAAAGTTTTATTTCTACCTGAGCACCAAGCTTTTCCCAACTCTCTTTAGCAATTTGAGCCTCAGAGCGTAGCTCGGTAGTATTTAGAGTGGAGATAGAGAAGGTGAGAGGAATAATATCTTTCTTGCCGTCTTTTTTCTCATAGACACCATTGGTAGGATTTTTCTTCCAACCAGCCTTTTCCAATATTTGACTTGCTGACCAATACAGAGTTTCTTCAGCGGTAGAAGCAGTCGAGGTACCAATACTGGTAGTCTTGGTAGATGAGGTAGAATCGTTCGGACTCACAATATAATTGCCTGGGAATAAATCTTTTGGTACCGGCTGGTTTAGACTTTCACCAAAACCCTGGATTGATTCATTGACGATGCGGTCGCGGTTTAAAGTCATGTCCAAAGCCTGGCGGACTTCTTTGTTGAGTAGAGCCTTGTTCTGACTTTGATCAATAAAGTAACCGTAGATATGCGAGGTTGGCACTCGAAGAAAAGTAATACCTTTGCTTTTTTCAAAATCGAGAATAGCTTGAGGTGAGACACCGGTCATGCTCTCAATCTCGCCCCCGCTATAAGCGTCTAAAATCTTTTGTTCGTTGGAATAAAAATAAATATTCAAAGTATCAATATATGGTTTGCCCAAAGCATAGTCATTGAATGAGCTCAAAGTATAATATGAAGGCACGCCACTTTTATTGCGAGTAACTTTAGAAAATTTGTATGGACCAGATCCGACTGGCTCCACGTTGAACTGACTAAAAGGAAACTCTTCATTGGAAAGGTCTTTCCAAATATGTTTCGGCAAAATGCCGAGAGTAAGGTTACTTAAAAATGGAGTGTAAGGTTGGGATAGGGAGAACTCAATAGTGCGTTCATCAATCTTCTTGACTTGCACACCTTTCCAGTTGGCGAGTTTCGGACTCTTTAGAGCTGGGTCGAGAGTTTTTTGAATAGTGAACTCAACATCAGAGGCCGTGACTGGTGTTCCATCTTGGAAGAGGGCATCTTCGCGAATAGTGAAAGTGTAAGTAGTCTTGTCGTCAGAGATTTCGTAATTTTCGGCTAGGTCGTTCACCAAATCACCGCTTGGGGTGTATTTCAAAAGTCCGGAATAAATCAAGGTAGTGAGATCACGGTCAGCATCACTAATGGCGAGGACTGGGTTGATATAGCGTGGAGTACCGATAATACCTTCGCTGAGGGATCCACCGTAGGTTGGTACTTCAATCATTACTTTTTTCAACAAGCTCCAACCAATATTAAAAAAGGAAAAAACGACAAAAATAGATAGAACGCCGAAAAGTATTTTTTCAGTCAAAGAGAACCTTTTTGAGGCTTCGATGAGAACTTCTATTTTAGATAGTTTCCAAGCATGAACAAGGAATTTTACAAGTTTGTCTTTCACGAGATATAAATAAAATGGTAATGAGAACTCTGGTTGAATAACCAAAATCTACGATTAAGTCTAATTATCTTAACTAGCTGTTAGGAGTGGCCTATTTGATGAACAAAACTGCCAAAGCAGAGACGGCAAATAGAACTGCTAACACAGCAGATAAAATAAAAAGAAACTTTTCAGATCCACGGCGGGTGTGGAAGGCGGCTCCAAAATTGTCGTTGCCACCGAAAGCACCACCAACACCTGACTCAGAATGTTGTAACATGATGGAAATAATCAGTAAAACTGACAAAACTATTTGGATGTAGGGCAAAAGGTGAATTAATGTATCTTTCATATCGTTCCTAGAGTATAGCAAATAATAGGGAAGAAAACAAGCCCCCGCAGTCGCTTCGCGTCTGCGGGGGCTTGTTTAGCAACGTTTACTATCTCAATATTCTAATATCCGCCCCAATTCCATTCAATCTCTTTACAATATCTTCATAACCGCGGTTGATACTATAAATGTTGCGGAGGATAGAGCGACCCTGGGCTCCGAGCATACCAATGAGCACAATGGCAGCAGGACGGAGAGCGGGAGGACAGATCACTTCAGCGGGTTTTAGTTTAGTTTTACCGGTGACATAAAAACGATGAGGGTCAGCGAGGAGGGTATCGGCACCGAGCTTGTTTAACTCAGTATAATAAATAGCTCTCTTTTCATATACCCAATCGTGAATAAAAGTCTGACCTTCGGCTTGAGTGCCGATGACAGCAAAGAAAGGTAAGTTGTCGATATTTAATGATGGGTAAGGGTGAGCCTCAATCTTCTCATGAAGAGCTGTTAATTTTGAGGGCAAGATTTGCAAGTCAACGAGGTTCAAACGACCATTCAAAGATTTGTATCTCTTTGAGACTTTATATTTCATACCCATTTTGTCGAGCTTCAGTAATTCCATTTCAAGAAAATCAATCGGACATCGAGAGATTCTAATTTTGGAATTGGTAACGAGGGCAACCGCAATGAAAAACATAGAGTCGATAGGGTCTTCGCCGAGATAGTAGGTAATGTTTTCATTGATCTTTTCCTTGCCATGTACAGTGATAGTTGAGGTACCGATACCTTCAATTTTCACACCCAGCATTTCCAAAAAGAAACACAATTCTTGTCCCATGTAGTTGGCGGAAGCGTATTTGATGACAGTTTTTCCTGGGATACCAGCGGCGGCCATAATAATATTTTCTGTGACGGTGTCTCCAGCCTCAAAGAGAACAATCTCAGTCGCTTTTAATCCCTTGTGGGTAACTTCATAATATTTTTCTTTGGTATCAATCTTTACACCCAAGGTTTCTAGAGCGTAGATGTGTGGCTGGATTGAGCGGGCACCGAGTTTGCAACCACCAGTCTGAGGCAGGCGAAACTTTTTCAATTCATGAATCAAAGGTCCCATGAACATAATGATGCTGCGAGTTTTGTTGGCAGCCACCTTATCAATTTTATTCAAATCCAATTTGGTTGGACGACTGATCTCTAGATCATTACCAACCCATTTGATTGATACACCGATACTTTGGAGTAC
>JBAWVR010000044.1:0-6778 GCA_037147155.1 bacterium
CGCCACCTTAGCTCAGTTGGTAGAGCACCCGTTTTGTAAACGGGATCGCGTCAGTTCGAGTCTGACAGGTGGCTCAAATTAAAACCCCGCAAGGGGTTTTTAATTTGAGCCACCTGAACGGGACATCTGCATATCCCGTGGTCAGACTCGAAAGGCGCAGTGATGTCTTGTGAGCTACCAGCGAACAGAACCACGAGCCGGGGTCGAGAGCACTTATATATTTTGGAAGTTGCAAAACTTCCAAAATATTTAGTGACTCGTGACCGAGTCTGATGGTATTAATCCGTGTGCTAGTCTGACAGGTGGTACATGGTAATGTGTTGCGTTCAGACTCGAACTGTGACGCCCAGCTTTCCTTTTACACCCGCAAAACTTTTATGTATAATGACCAGTATTATGGAATTTGATGTTAAATCTGTTTTAGGAATCGTTGCTGGTGTGATTGCATTTATCGCTTACATTATTTATGTTATCGCAATACTCAAAGGTGAGTCCAAGCCGAATCGTGCTACTTGGTTCATCTGGACTTTCGTTGGTTTGAT
The DNA here is from genome assembly GCA_037147155.1 of bacterium. GTDB lineage: Bacteria > Patescibacteriota > Minisyncoccia > Phycocordibacterales > GWA1-40-21 > JBAWVR01. The sequence continues at coordinate 543 of JBAWVR010000044.1, forward strand.
ACTTGCGGCCAGTTATTATTATTCTGGAGCCGGCAATACTATCTGGGTGCCGTTTATGGAATTCATAGGACCTTTGATTGTCGCTTTGTTATCCATCAAATATGGTGAGGGTGGTTTGACCGACAAGACAGATTTAATTTGTTTGTTTGGAGCTGTTGCGTCTCTCATTCTGTGGGGAGTATTTGATTCTCCTGTTGTGGCGTTGATTACCAACTTGGCTGTTGATGCCTTTGCCCTCATTCCAACTATCAAGAAGTCGTATTTGAGACCGGAAGGGGAAGACTTCTGGGCTTGGTTTGGTACCGGCACAGCAGACACTATGAACTTGTTTGCTATCGAAAGATTTACTTTTGGAGTTATGGCTTATCCTATCTACATGCTGGCTTTGGACTTGGTAATTATTCTTCTTCTGTCTCGAGGTAAAATCAAGAGCTTCGGCCGTTTGCATGTTCAAAATATCGTAAAACAAACAAGTCGAAAGTTTCATCTCAAAAACGAGTAATAGATAAAAGCAGAAAACCGCGCAAGCGGTTTTCTGCTGGGTATTTACTTGTCTGATATTCTATGTTAATCTATGTTTAGATTGAAGATTGATAAAGTCAGATTAGTTTCCCTAACCATCACCAACCAAGGAGCACGACAATGGAAGAGAAAAAAACCGTTCAAGAAGGACTTTTGATTAAAGAAGTCCTTACTCAAGTCTACGAAGGGTTGAAGAAGAAGTTTGGAGTGAAGGAAATCAAGCTTACAGAAAAAGCTATGGCCGAAATCGCTGATGATTCCGATTGGCATCGTACTCGCATGGGGTACACTGGTTATAATTCTTGCATTTTTCTCAAGATTGGCAACAAAGAATTCTGCGTTGCTCTTGGAGAAAAATGTGGGGCTTATCCTGCTGATCCCTACAATTGCGACATTGCTGTCGTCTCCGTTTCCCGTAATGGTGTGAATATGGAGGCCCTCGACACAAAAGTTTCCAAGGCTCTCGGTGAAAACAGTTACTTTCGCAGTTCTGTTATTATTGCTATGGCTGACGGTAGTGTTGGTGCAGTGGATGGTGGCCTCGGAGCTGAATTGTTTAAGATTGTTGGTCCAAAAGCCAAGGAAGTTTTGTTTAAGAAGATTGAAACGAACCCAGATCTTCTGTCTCCGGCAACCCTCACACCCATGGTGACCTCGGCGGCCAGATACAAACCTGAATTTGTCGATATCCTCATTGAAGGGATTGAGACTGTTTTACAGAAGGCCTAAACACCTTCTTAATGCCCCCGCCTCGCGAAGCCCCCAAACTCGCGTGCGGGGGCTTTTCTTTGTCTTATTTCTTCCTCTATACTAATACTTCATACTCATACTTCTTTTCCGTTTGCATATTTCCCCTTAAAACCCTATAATTTTAACATTAATAATATAAAATTACATGCTTAAAAATAAACGGTTTCTATTCTTTGTTTTATTACTAATTGCATTGGCAATTTCTGTTGCCATTTTTTACCAAAAGGGGTCATTCACACAATCAAAAGAAGGTGTGAGTGTTTCAGCTCAAAAAATAAGCACCACAACATTGTCTGTTGGTACAAAACCTATTATAAAAAAACTAGCATTCCTTCCTAAGTTAGTAAAATCTTCTGCGTCTGTTAATGATACAGGCACAGTTACTTTAAAACCAAAAGTTTCTTTTGTTGAAAGTCTTCTGCCAGTTGCACACGCTCTAAATTCTAGTAGAATATTTCTTTATAAATCTGGGCAATTTCCAGCACAGCTTTTCTATTATGACACCTCTACTTACAATAAAAAACAATTAACTGATATAGGTAAGGAAGTTTATTCAGCGTCAATACTCGATCAAGTAAACTCAATTATTTATACAACAAAAAATAATGCATCTGGAATGACACTAAGATTGATTAATTTGGATAATCCAGAGTTAAATAAAGTTATCTCAACAGTGGCTTTGGGGCCGGTTAACTTTTCTCTTGGTCCGGACGGCAAGAGTTTGGCGTATTTCGAAGGTGATGGTAACAACAATTATTTGATCATTAGAGATTTAAGCTCTTTGGAAACCCCGGTATTATTTAAGGCGAGTTTGCCTTCCGGTGTTACCAACGTTGCAGAACTTACCTGGTCGCCTACAGGTAGATCCATATATTTGCTGAAAAGAGATAGCAATTCTAAAGGAAAGGAAGCTGTAATAGAGTTCGGTCTCGAAGATAATAAGGTTAATGAAATTGTGCCAGCCGATTCTTACAAGTCGCTTTTATCAGCACCCCTTGCCGATGGAAAACTATTTTATCTTGGCCTTAAGGATTTAACAAGGCCGGGCAATATTGCTGTTGTCGAGAAAGACTTAAATACTGGAGATATTTTAAACCACAACGAAACACTTGGTGCGACTAGTTATTTGGTGGCGCCGAGCGGAATAAAGATTTATTTCCACGCAGGAATGAATAAGAATGACCCATTACTTTCTAAGTACGACATTGTTGGTTTTGGTGATTCGGATCAAGAAATTATTGTTAATGACTCACCGATTTGCACAGGTGGGGATTGTGTACAAAGATTTTACTCATATAACACATCCTCAAAGACCGTAAAGGAAATATTTACTAATCAATTTGGTATTAATACAGCTACTCCGAACGATAGAGAAAAGGTTGTAAGCGAGATGGAGGATGTCGTGCCGAAAGTTTTATCATATCCGACAATAATTTATCCAAACGGAGGTGAAATATTAATCTGGAATCAGCCAGCATCAATTAGTTGGACGCCAGACTCCCCAACAGGGTTCTACGATGTTTTTGTAAAAGGGGTTCAGTCTGGAAAGATTTATACAGTCTCTAAACAAGTTTCTTCAAGGGCCACTGACAAGTTATCGGTTTCTTGGGTACCAATTCAAGAAAATTATGGAAATGATACTAATTTTATTGTCAGGGTTTGCAAGAGCGAAACAGAGTTGTGTGCTGATGGAGCAGCTGCTTTTTCGATTCCTCAAAAGCAAGTGCTATTACCACCTATTGTTTTGTACCCAAATGGCGGGGAACCTCTTTATAGTACGTCGGAACAATACATTAGTTGGACTCCGCAGAATACTACAGAAGGTTTTGATGTTTATTTGGTCGGTGAGACGTCAGGAGACAAATATTTGATAAAACAAAGTGTGCCTAATGCCGCATCTGATAAAATATCAATATCCTGGGTTCCTTCATCTGCATTTACAACAGGGTTGTTTTCACAGGATAGATTCTTTAGGGTCAGAGTTTGTATTACTGGAACAACTATCTGTGGGGAAAGTCAAAATTACTTTACCCTTAACGATTCACTATAATTTAAAAAGTTAAACCTTGAGATTACGCCAGGCTTTTTACCTGTTTGCATATTTCCCCTTAAAACCCTATAATAAGCAGGTTAATTTTAATAAAATAATATGTTCAAAAAAAGACTTTTAGCCTTGGTTTTGTTGGTTTTGGGCGGACTGGTTGGTTGGTATGTTTATAATTCTCAGGTCGCCGCTGATTCTACTCACAAATTCAAACTTGGTTTGGATCTAAACGGTGGTACTGAATTGGTATATAGTGCCGATACTAGCAAACTCGCTTCCGGAGAAATCTCCGACGCTATGGATACTTTGCGTGATGTGATTGAAAGACGCGTCAACGCTTTTGGTGTCGCTGAACCGATTGTTCAGGTAGAAAAAGTTGGCTTTGGTATCACCGGTGACGCGAGTAACCAATTGGTTGTGGACTTGCCGGGCGTAACCAATGTCAAAGACGCAGTCGCCATGATTGGCAAAACTCCGTCATTGGAATTCCGTTTGGAAAATCCTGCTTTAACCGAAAAGGAAAAAGCTGATCCAAAATTGACTGCCGACAAGGCCTTTATTACTACCGGCCTTGATGGTCGCTATTTGTCCAAGTCAGCTTTGGAATACGATCAGACTACCGGTCAGTCTGTTGTCTCACTCCAATTTAATACTGAAGGCGCTGACAAGTTTGCGGCTCTAACCAAGAATAATATTGGTAAAGTTCTAGCCATCTTCCTCGACGGTGATCTCAAGTCTATGCCAGTTATTCGTGACGAAATCCGCAACGGTAAGGCTGTCATCTCCGGAGGCTTTACTGGTTCTGCTGGACGTGCTGAGGCCAAGACTTTGGTCAACAACCTAAACCTCGGTGCTCTACCTCTCCCAATTGAACTTATCTCTACTCAGACTGTCGGAGCGACTTTGGGACAAGCTGCCACCAAGGCAGCAGTCTATGCTGGTATCTTGGCTTTCATTTTGATCTCTATCTTTATGATTCTCTTTTACCGTTTACCGGGTTTGATTGCTGTGATTGCTCTCGCGATTTACACCGCTATCAACTTGGCAATATTTAAGCTCTTGCCAGTTACTCTAACTGCACCTGGTATTGCTGGTTTTATTCTCTCAGTTGGTATGGCTGTGGATGCCAACATTTTGATTTTTGAAAGAATGAAAGAAGAATTAAATAGTGGTCGTGAGCTAGGGGATGCTGTCAAAGAAGGTTTCCACCGCGCTTGGCTCTCTATCCGCGACTCCAACACCTCATCTCTCATCACCGCTTGTATTTTGTTTATGTTCTCAAGTACCGCCCTCGTTAAGGGATTTGCCCTAGTCTTTGCTATCGGCGTTTTGGTGAGCATGTTCACCGCTATCACCGCTACCAGAACCATGCTCCTCTCTATCAAATCCGAGCACGCTGGCAAGGTCTTGAAATTCTTATTCGGAGGCAAAACTAAATAATTAAGAATATAACCAAATAAAATTATGTTTATTGTAAAAAATAGAAAAGTCTTTTACGGAATCTCAATTGGCTTGGTGGTAATATCCATCGTAGCCCTCTTGGTTTGGGGATTGATACCGGGAATTGATTTCAAGGGTGGTTCAGCCATGGAAGTAACCTATACTGGTGCTCGTCCTGAAATGTCTGTGGTCAAAGCCGAGATTGATGCTTTGAACTTTACACCATCACTCAAAGATACTTATCAGGTTCGCCCAATCGGCGATGATAGTTATGTCGTTAAACTTCGCTCTATCACCGAAACAGAAAGAGGTGAATTGGAAAGAGTGTTAACTACTGGCGCTGTAAAAGCAGAAGTGAAGAAATTCAACTCCATTGGTCCAGTCTTGGGTCAGGAGGCTGCTAGAAAATCTATGATGTCTGTTGTCTTGGTTCTGTTGGCTATTGTCCTTTTCATTACTTTTGTTTTCCGTAAAGTATCCGAACCAGTATCTTCATGGAAGTATGGTTTGTTCTCTATTATTGCTTTGTCACACGACGTGATTATTCCATCTGGTGTGTTCGCCATCCTTGGTCACTACTTGGGTTATGAAGTAGACACCTTGTTCGTTACTGCAATGCTCGTGGTGCTCGGTTTCTCCATTCATGACACTATTGTGGTATTTGACCGCGTACGCGAGAACCTGGGAATCAACAATCAGAAGCCGTCCAAGGACAAGAAAGAGTTTGACGTTGTAGTAGGGGAAAGTATCAACCAAACTTTCGTTCGTTCCGTTAGTACTTCCTTTGCGACTTTGCTCGCTGTCGTAGCTCTCTACTTCTTTGGTCCAGCCGCTACCAAAAACTTTGCTCTCGTTTTGATTATTGGTATCTTCTTTGGAACATACTCCTCAATCTTCATTGCTTCCAACTTGTTGGTGACCAACTACAAGATGATGATGAACAAAGAGAACAAAAAGTAGTTAAAAATATACGGATTTTGAGAAAAAGCCCCAAATTTGCGATGCAAATTTGGGGCTTTTTCGTACCGCTCATTTTTAATTATTTACCGTAAAATGGCTGTATCATTGGCTTTTTTGGGAAAGTGTGGTGCAAAATATAAAAAGGGTTGCTAGAGTGTTGACGAGAAGATAATTATGCGTATAATATCGAAGACCCTAACAAATTGTTTGGGGTGTACTTTGAAACACAGAATATTTATATATACGTGCATTTAGCATTTTTGGTCGCGGGATCGCGACTTGGTAAAATGAATAAATCGTACGTGCAAGCAAAAATAATAACACACAAATGTTTAATTTCTGCTAGGAGATTAAAGTACAGAAGAAGAGATAATATTTTTTCTTTTGTTTCGTTTCTCAACCATCTTCGGATGGTAAGATAAATCGCAAAGGGCTTCGCAAGAAGTTCAGGATTTATTTTTATTGAGAGTTTGATCCTAGCTCAGGATGAACGCTGGCGGCGTGGATAAGGCATGCAAGT
>JBAWVR010000045.1:0-6555 GCA_037147155.1 bacterium
TAAAAATATAAAAATGGCCGGCGCTTTTGGAGCGCCGGCCATCGATTCAGATGTTTTTACCAAGGTTGCTTACGGAAGGGATATTTGGAAAGATAACTTTCCTTCCATTTTGCCTTCCACTCATTAACCTCGGAATTATTGGCGAACTTAACTTGCTCACTCTTGACCTGCCGAAACAAGTCAATCATGAAAAGAACAGTGCTGTCACCAGATTTTTCTTCAAGTTCTTTCATGACCTCGTCGGTCAATCCAAAACTCTCCAAATCACCAAGTGCTTGACGGTTGCGATAGATGCCGAAGAGCAAATCAATAAACTTGCACTTTTCATCCTTGAGTCGCATGTACTTCTCAAAGATGAAACGATACAAACCACGAAGCTCATCGCCATACTTCTGATTTTCAGAAGAATCCCAAAGAATCTTCAACATTCCTTCAAGACCTTCCAACCAGCAAGCAAAACCCGGTTTGAGACAACAGAATTCTCCATCAGCACTCACGTAGTCTGGACAATTCCTCTTCGCCGCCTCTACCAAACAGAAAAAGCCTTTTTCTGTTGCGCCTGGCGCACCATTGAAAGCTTTAACAATCTGGAAGATGGTTGAATAGTCGCAATTGATTCCCTGCACAAGGTCAATCAATTGTTGCTCACCACTTGCTTTGGCGAGGTGAGCTTTCGCCATTTTGAGGACAGTATCATTCATAAACACATTCTCCATAAATTCAAGGACCTGCTTGGTCCCTTAGTTTGACTCTCTTAAGAACACAGTGCATTAGTGCACAATATTCTATCCGGACTGTGATTGCCTTTTCGTTCATATTCGAATACAGACTTTCCACCACTATCCCAATTACTTGGTCTAAGGCAGAGTTTGTTTACATACTGGGCCACGCAGGGCCGCTTTCACATAATGTTACACCCCCTAGGTGTTGGCGTCGCTGTCACGCGCCTTACACTATCTTTTTTTAATGAGAAATTAACTAGTATCCATTGGACACCTCCTTCGATTTTATTGTTAGTGTGCACCCACCCCAAAAATGACAAACTGTGTCACTTTTGCAAGGTAGATTTTCTGAACTTTAAGATACCATAAAAGACTATTCGTGTAAAGTGTTGAAAAAATGCACAAAAAACCGGCACTTTTTCAAGATGCCGGAGTTGCAAGTGAATATTATTAGATGGCAATACCCAGATTGAAGAGCGTCCGTGCTCTCCATTCAGAGAAAGCCTCGTGATTGGGCCAGATGAGACCACAAGTAAGACGAATCGTGAAGTACTGCAAGAGCGGGTAAAGCTCTGGGTGCTTACGACCGAGACTGACCAAAGCTGGCTGGTGACAAATGCCGAAACTTTCACCATCGATCAAACCTGGAGTATCGTTGATGATGAGCATAATGAGCAACTGCCGATAGAGATTCGAACAGGTCATGTCTTCACTCTGTGCACCGTAGCACACAAGATGATGATAGAGATGTGAGAGTTCAATCAGACAATTCTCGTCTGTACGACAAGTCCAAGCGTATTGGATAAAACCACTCTCAAGCAGTGCTTCAAAGCCTCCGCCGAAAGTTTTAATATCCCAGTCCTCAATACTCTGATACCGCGGACATTCGACCGGAATAGAATTCCGAGCGACTTCCAGGGCGAGACACACTTTCTCCGAAGAAAACGCGTGTTTTGTAATCTCTGGCAAAATCTCAGCCAGACCACGATAATCAGCGCATTGTCCCAATTGCTTCATATGCTGCAACCGAGACAACTCGCCATCAACGAAACCATGAACACGAAAGTTCATCTTTATCCTCGCAATCTTGAAAATGTTTGCTCTGGAATGATTGCATTAGTGCAACCATTACCCTCCCTTTTTTGTCGTTATCTTATATGACTTGGCAAGTATTGCCCAACAGTTGAGTAATGAGGTGGTTGTGGCCTTAGCAGAGTAACAAATGGGTCACTATTGCTATTGTCCCAACTTAAGATATACCCGAGGCGAGACGAGCTCAAGCCTGTGTTGATATATCTATCTCGAGTCTAGTTCTTGAATTTATCGATAATATTCCTTGTAAAAGAACATCTATTCGAAACAAAACCTTTGTTTCTTCATAAATAGACTTCGAGAAAAATAATACACTAAATATCGTCAAGTGTCAAAGACTCAATTAAATACTTCTTAAAGTCATCTTTATTATATATATCATCATGTCCGGCATCTGGAATTACATACTTTTTTTTATCTTCGATGGGATTGTTTCAAAAAGTTTTTGACCAATTTTTTTAGGCACATCTTCATCGTTATCAGCCAATATTATAGATGCTTTTCCCCCATATGATACCAACCACTTATCTGGTGTAAAGTTGTTTTTTAAAAGAAAACTTATTGGAAAAATTGGATAATGATATGAAACAACATTCTGAAAATTATCGTAAGCCGTAATTAAAATTAAATTGCTGATCTTACCCAAATGGGCATGGTAAGCAGCCGGACCGGTGCCCAGACTTTCTGCCACAACTGTCACATTTTTATAATCATTAGTTTTTAAGTATTCTATAGTATCCTCAACATTTTTAAGTATCTTTTCCATTGTGGGGTTTTTTCTATCGCCAGCATAGCCTGCATACTCAACAAAGAGAGTTGAATAGCCCTGATCAAGAAAAACCTTATTTATCTCAAATTCATCACAAGCAGAAACATCATTTCCATGGTAAAAGACAACAATCCTGTCTGAAGATTTTTTTGTTAAATATGCTCGAGTTTCGCCATATGTAACTTTTTCAAACTCACTAAATAATGGGCAGGTAGTGAAATCAGTTTTATTGGGTTTGTAAATTAATATATTTTGGTAGTTAAAAAGTATCACACCAAAAAATATATAGACGGCAACACATACTAAGGTAAACCAAATAATATAATTCATTTATTCAATAATCCATTAACAAACTTTCGAGACATCTTTTCAAATACCCCCGTTCCCTTTTTTAGATTAACTGGAACAAGAATATCTTTCGCATTAGCTTCTTGAAATTTAGTCAAAGCATTTTTTGTTAATGTGCCAAAATAATTTGTCTCCTTACCTTTTGACCCAACTCCAGTCATTGCCAAAGGAAAACCGTTTTCATTCAAAAACTTTTGCAGCTTGATTACATCTGGTTCAACATCCTTAAGTTTGAGTGTATGAGTAAATACTTCAATATATGTTTTTTGAACTGGGATAACTACTACCGGAGTTGGGATTGAAGTCGTGGTTGCTGTTTGTAAGACAATAGCAGGGGCAACTGGGGTTGTGGTTCCTAGATTTGTACCTGTTGTGGTTGTGATATCTTGTACAGGGGTCGTCGTTATTGTTTCAGTAATTACCGGTGGTGCGATTATTTTGAGTCTACTGTGGTGACTGGTCGTCACTGGCTGAACTGTGAATTTAGGATAATCGTTAGTCCAAACCCGCCATATTGGGTCGGCACTATCAATACCAACAAAATCCCATTGACCTACGAACGGTGCCACACTAGAAGTATTTTTAAAATAATCCGCAGTGTCTTTTGAATCACAGCCGCTAGCTATTTCCAATTGACCATTACATGTTAAGCCAGAACCGGTTGGTCGATAATAAAAGTTATTAGATAGTGAGACAGTTTTGGCTGGTCTATAATAGTTGCCATCTCCAACAGTGGTTGTTGCGAAGCCCAAGAGACCACCAGTATTTTTTGGCGCAATAATTGTTCCGACGTTAAAAGAATTACTAATAGTCAAACTATTTCCCGTGTCACCAAATGGTCCACTTAGACCCTCAAGAGAATTGACACCAACCAAACCACCAGCTCCATCACCACCAACATGATCAGAATCAATCAGGTATGTAGCTGTGACCAAACCACTGTTATATGAATTGGTAATATTAACTGTCGGTGCAGAACCAATTAAACCACCGATTCTCTGCATACCAGTAACACTACCCGAGTTATAAGAGTTTTCAATCGTTGGCCAAAGTGCAGAACCGATAAGTCCTCCAACGGTATGAGTAGTAGCACTACCCGTCACACTACCGGTATTATATGATTTTATAACACGAACATCATTTCCTGAACCAATTAAACCACCAGTATAGAGAGTGCCATTAGCTGTTACATTGCCGGTATTGTAAGAATTGGTAATAATAGAAGTGTAAGCCGCGCCCAATAAACCTCCGATGCTTCTTTCGGTAGTAGCTCCGGTATAGGTACCAGATACAGCAACACTACTCGAAGAATTTGTAATACTTATATTTGATCCGGATCCAGCAAAACCACCAACTTTATACTTTCCAGAAACTGTTCCAGTGACACTGGAGTTTGTAACTACCAATTGGCCAGAAGTATAACCCATCAAACCACCCACACGATACTGACCAGTAATATTTATATTTCTAAGATGAACATTATTAATAGTGTTTGGGTTTCCACTAATCGCCCCGAAGAGGCCAATTTGATCTTCAGTTGGTCTATTTATTGTTAAATTGGAGATTGTGTATCCAGCGGCATCAAAGACACCAGAAAAAGGCGAGCTTATGCTACCGATCGGAGTAAAGTTGGCAATACCAGAACAATCAATATCTGTTCCCGATGTTGGAGCTAGTCTAAAATATTTATTCAAATAATAACCATCCGCTCCTCCTATAGCCTGCAATTGTTCACAATTGGCGACAGTGAAAGCTTTTTCGGATGTTGAACCATCAATACCAGCAACACCATCGTTGGCAAAAACAGACGAAACTGCAAGAGTTCTCTCAGGCGAAGATACTTTATTGGCACTTGTATCAACAGCGTAAACTTTTGCTATATGATTACCGCTAATGAGACCCACAAAGGTATTTGAATATTGGTAACCAGAAAGTACGGCATTGAAAAGAGATTTTATTTCTTGAGCAGCTAGAGTTCGACTAAATATCATGACTTCATCAATAAGTCCTGTCCAATATTCATAACTAGCTTCAGAATTTTTTCCAATAGTTAGATTATTAGAGTTGTAAGCTATTGATGTAAAACTAGAATTATAATCGGTGTCTATCAGTCCATCAACATATATTTTTACTTCTCCGGAGGTAAAAGTGACAGTGACCAAGTGCCAAGAACCATCATTAATACTAGTCTGCCCATCAACAGAATCAATTCCAGTACCGTTACTCAGAGCCACATGCACTCTACCAGTACTTCCACTCATAGAAACTAAAATTCCAGACTGTCTGGCGTAATCCCATTGATTGGTAATTATTGTTTTCCAACCCGATCCGGATTCTGCTGGTTTGACCCAAGCGGACATGGTGATATTGTTTGTAATTTTTAGGGAATTACTATTACCCATATCAATATAATCTGCCTGCCCATCAAAGTTAAAAGCCTGGCCAAATTTTCCGGCTGGGTAGGTATTACTGGAAGTTCTGGTATATAATTCTAACTCTCTTATTTCCGGCCAATAGTTTGAGGGATTACCGCTAGAAATAAATAATCTATAATAGCGATAGGTTTGTGAATTGGAAAACACATCATTGTACCAAACCATCGAAGAGCCATGACTATAAGTGGTAAGATCTGTCCAAATGGAATCGTCATTTGAACCCTGTATTTTACCTGTCATCGAAACAGTTGGTGAACTATAATACATTCTGGTTTTGGTCACCGCAACCTCGTTTCCAGCCCCTAGGTCAATTTTTAACCATTGAGTTTTACCGTCAGCGGTATCTGATCCACAAAACCAAAATGACTCTGTACTACCATCAAAAGCTTTTGACGGTCCTGCGAATGCGGCCCAGGCCTGGTAAGTGTCAGAAGCTGTGGTTGTGGCCCCGGCGGTATTTACTTTTGAATATGTAAAACTATTTAAAGTACCGTTATTACCATAACCAGATTCATCGGTAGTTGTACTCTCTCCTCTCCACCAACCAACCAAAGAATTATCAAAATTATTTAAAATGTAGTGTTGACCAGACATGGTACTAGTCGCACTAATTGCCAAACTAGTTGGGGTACTCGTCGATCCATTTTCTGGTGTTGGAGAAATAAAACTTACAGTTGAGTCAGCTAAAACGTTTGAAGCTGAATAAAATAATGAGAGTGCCAAGAAAAAAAAGAAGGTTTTTTTCATTAGTGTAATGATTATATATTAAATTTTAACAATATTATAACATTTAACACAATAAATTAGTAGCAAAAAGATGGGGGTTTTGGGCACTGTCTGCGGGCAGACGGGCGCAGTTGACGGGATTTGGTCAGGCGTTCTTAACTCGCCGTCGCTCTCCAGAAAAGAAGTTGACGGGATTTGGTCAGGAATAATTTTCTGGTCGTCACCAGAAAATTTTCACGACCCTGACTCACTTCTGAACACTGGTGTGTTCAGACCTCGCAGAAGCCTCGGTGCGTTCCGTCTTTCAAATCCCGTCAGTTCATTTTTCAAATGAACAAAACCAGTTCTACTTAAACTGGTTTTACTGCGCCAAAGAAAATAGCCCAATTCCATGGACTATTTTCTTTGGCGCGCCATGATAAATAACATTAGAACTGCTTTCGCTGAAGAAAACGACACGACA
>JBAWVR010000046.1:0-6540 GCA_037147155.1 bacterium
GAATGGTACGGGAATGCTATTGAAGCATAATACTGGAGACTCACATCTTTATCGTTTAGGAATCTTTAATATAAAAAATACATTTTGGCACTGGTTAATGTCTAGGTTTCTAAATATTTTAGCAAAAGTTAAATTATATAAAATTACAGAATACAGAGAAGATAATTTTCGCTATACGGGTGGGGTCTTCAAAGAAACAGCTAATTTCTTTATGGGCTATTGGCAGTCAGAAAAATATTTTAATAATATTGAATCTGACTTGAGAAAAGATTTTTCATTTAAAAATAAGCTCAGTTTGGAGGCTGGAGTTTATGCAGATGGTATCTCAAAAGATGATTCAGTCGTCGTTAGTTTTCGTAGGGGAGATTATCTACTGCCTGAAAACAAAAACAAATATACAAATTTACTTGAGACAGAATATTATGAAACGGCAATAAAAAGTATCTGTGAGAAAGTTGATAATCCAACGTTTTACGTGTTTTCTGACGATATTGATGAGGCAAGATTTCTGATTGAGAAAAAAGGTATCTTTAGTAATTACCATGTGTTATTTATTAATATTGCTTCAGATTTGAAACTATCTGACGATCTGCAACTCATGAGTATGTGCAAGAATCATATAATGGCCAATAGTACTTTTAGCTGGTGGGCCGCCTGGTTGAATAGAAGTAATAAAAAGAATGTTATAGCTCCTAAGGCTTGGTTTACCAAAGAGTCAGGTTTGAGTTCTGAAGATCTTATTCCGGATTGTTGGCTTCGGCTGTAAACAATATGAAAAAAGTCTTTATCACATTTGGAGGGCCGACAAAAAATTATCACGAGGCGGTAATACGTATTTGCCGTCAAGCCAAGTCTTTTGATTTGTTTGACGAGATTATAGGTTATACCGAAAAGGATTTAGTGAGTTTCACTGATTTTTGGAATAGACATAAAGATTTTATTAATAATAACCCGCGCGGTTACGGTTATTGGTTATGGAAGCCGTTTTTGGTATTAAAAAATTTAGAAAAGTTGTCGGATGGCGACATCTTGATATATGCTGACGCTGGTTGTGAGTTAAACATCAAGGGAAAAGAAAAGCTTAAAAAATTATTGCTACCGGATAAAGATTTTGTAGTCAAAGCCAATCGTGCCAATAGTAATAGTAATAGTTATACTAAGATGGATGCAATAAAATATTTTGATATTGATTTCAATTCAAATGTTTTGAAACAGGGACAGATGGAGGGAAGTGTTTTAATTATCAAAAAGTCTGTTGCTGTATTAAAATTATTTGAGGAGTTTTATGACATTTGTTCTAATAACTATTGTTTAATTGATGATTCTGCCTCAATTGTTCAGAATCACAAAGGTTTTGTTGAACATCGACATGATCAGTCGGTGTTTACCTTGCTGATGATTAAGAAGGGTTGGTTAGATTATAGTTTGGAGGAATATGTCTTTAACAGTAATAGTATTTTGAGCAATGCTAGTAAAACTTTTTTTCTAATCAGAAACAGGTCTGGTTTAGAACTGGTCAACGAGTACATCAAACATTATCCCTATGGTTTGGTTCAGTTGCTTGGGAGGGTGGGAAAATTATTAAAAAAACATCTTCCAGGAATATATTTTTTTCTTAAACCATATTTTCCAAATCAAAACAGTGTGTCCAGTCCACATTATTTTAATGGTGATACTTTCTTGGCAAAAAATATTTTGGATATTATTAAAAAAGAAAAGATTGTAAATGTAGTGGAAACAGGGACATATTTAGCGGATACTACAAAATTCTTCAGCGAGAATGTTGGTGTGGTTTACACGGTTGAGTGTAATACAGATTATTATATGCGTTCAAAAGCTAGAAATGATCTAGGCAACAACATAAACTTTTTTCTTGGTAATTCCTGGGAAATTTTGGACAGAGAAATAATACCTCAGATTAATGGTAAAACTATTTTTTACTTAGACGCTCATTGGGATAAACCTTGCCCAACACTGCTTGAACTTGATATAATTGCAAAACATGGTATAAAACCAATTATCGTAATCCATGATTTTAAAGTTCCTAATCACCCTGAGCTAGGTTGGGATAGTTATCCTGATTTTGAATATAAAATTGAAAATATTGAAGTGTATTTAGAAAACATTTATGGCAGAGACGGTTATCGCTACGAATATAACAGCAGGGCTTCAGGAGCAAAAAGAGGAGTAATAATAATTTATCCAAAATAAAATAAAAACATGATTGCACTTACCAAATTGGGACAATTGGGACGTTTAGGGAATCAGTTGTTTCAGTATGCATTTTTAAGAACACAGGCCGAGAGGTTGGGGGTAAGGTTCTACTGTCCAAAGTGGATAGGGGATGAGATTTTTGAATTGAATGATGCCGGTGTAAAAGAGGAGACTCTTGGTAAGATTTCTCACACTTATCTAGAAACATTTGGTAAAAAATATGACAGGGAATATATTAGGTTGGCAGATGAAACAGATATCATTGGTCAATTTGAAAGCGAAAAAGATTTTGATCCAGAAGTAGCTAAAAAGTGTTTTGTATTTAGAGAAGATAAGGTGTCTCGCGTAAAAGAAAAATATAAGGATATCGATTTTTCAAAGTGTGTGGGTATTCACTTGCGTTTAGGTGACAAGTTGAAAGAACGCGAGACCAGAATGACTTATTTTGTGCCTAATTTATTTTATTATTTAGAGGCCATAAAACAAGCAGGCCCTTGTGACAAGGTAGTTATCTTTTCTGACGATGAAGTTCATGTTAGACAGTTCTTTGCTGGCCAAGATTTGCCATTATATTTTGTTGCCGGCAATGCCGATTGGGAGGATTTGTATCTGATGACTTTGTGTCGCGATGTTGTTTGTGGGGCCTCAACATTTTCTTGGTGGGGTGGCTGGTTGAATAAAAATCCCAATAAAAAGGTGTTTTTCCCAAAAGAAGGTACATTTAGGCCTTGGGGATTGTATAGAAATCCAGATCTTATTCCTGATAGTTGGATCAAACTTCGTTCGCTTAATTTGTTAACAGAAAATTACTTAGTGGTTACGGCACCACACTGGTGGAGGTATACATTAATAATCTATGGTAGATTTCTAGGTAAGTATGGAAAGAAACTCAAGAGTAGCCACCCCAAGATATATTTTCGCTTGAAAAAATACTTTCCTGATATTAAAACCAAATAACCTAATTATTTTTTAGTTTCTTTAAGAGATGATAAGAGTGAGGAGAAATTCTCTTTAGTGATAGACCGACCAAACCAATGAGCCGGTCTGTTTCTTGGTAAAATTTGTTAAAGAATTTGATATGAAGTCTTTTATTTTGACGTATTTCAATATCGGACAGTATGTCTTTAATCTCTTCGGTAGTAAAATTTTTTGTTTTAGGTAACTCTGTACCGATCTTATTGGATATAGTTAGATTTTTTGACCATTCATTGTAGAATGGGTTTTTTTTGAGCCATGGTTTGTTAATTATAAAATGTAGTATAGCCCCCTGGACTTCTTCTGGTTTTAGTCCTGCTTCGGGAATTAAACAATCTGGATAAGTGTTGTAGAAAGAAGATAACTCTTGCCATTGTTTATAAAAATAAACATTGAGAATAGCTTCCTCCCCAGAGGCACTAAGAGCAAAAAATTTATTACTTAATTTAATTAATGATTCAAAAGTATTATTTTGAATAATATCTGTCGAGAAAGCGAGTACACCAGTATTGAATGATTTATCAGTAAAGTCCAATTGATGTTTCAGTTCGGTAAGGGGTGAATAATTAATCTTCTCTAGGAAAAGATGGATTTTGTTTAGCCATAAACTAGAAAAATGGCGATGCCCTGTGACGGCGTGCAAACCTTTCACTTGGTCAATATTTTCTAGTGAGGCTCTGACAATAATATCAGCATCTAGAAAAATGACATTATCCCACTGCTTAAATTCAGGTGTAAAAATATAGAACTTGGAGAGAACCACTGGTGGCCATTTACCATTGAAACGTTCACAGGGAATAGCCTGGCATTTTTTGATTAATATACCTTTGTCTTTGAACCATTGTAATTTTTCTTCGGGTACCTCGTGAGCGAGAAGTAAAAAATCACCATCCCAGCCAGCGTTAAAATAGGCGCTAGAAAAAAGCTGTTTAGCTTGGTCTAGATAGCTTTCGTTGGCGAGGGTGACTAATACTTTTTTATTTTTCATATGACTTTATGAAGTGGTAAAAACTAGGTGACAATCTTTTGATCATGATTCCTACGTGGCCA
The DNA here is from genome assembly GCA_037147155.1 of bacterium. Classification (GTDB taxonomy): domain Bacteria; phylum Patescibacteriota; class Minisyncoccia; order Phycocordibacterales; family GWA1-40-21; genus JBAWVR01. The sequence goes on from JBAWVR010000046.1 coordinate 4,240, forward strand.
ATAATTTTATTTTTTAGTGAATCGGAATGGTTTGGTTTTTTTAATATGATAAAGTTTATCACAAAAATTAGTCTATCATAAAAACCGAGGGATTTTACCTTTGGTGGTTTACCTATAATTATTTTATCAGCCAAACTGAGGTTTTTAAGCCACGTCTTTCGATAGGGGTTATCTATGTTCCATGGTTTAATTGGCCCGGCAAAGTGCAGAACATGTGGATTACTATTTAGTAAAACAGCTAATCTTGAAGTAGGGAGAAGTAGAAAATTATAACTATGATCGGAAAGAATGTTTGCACCCTTGGCGAACATAAGATTTAGGATTAGCTGATCAGCAGTATTATTTACAGAGGCATATTTTTTTGCCAAATCTACGAGATTGTTGAAGGAGTTATCGGTGACCATCTTTGTGTCTAAAGAGATTACTCCAGAGTTAAAGGTGTTACACTCAGCTGGTATTATATTTACTGCACTTTTACACAGTTCTTTTTCTTTTTCAGTGTTTGGCTTTAGTAAATCAAATGCCGAAATGTTATTAAAGGGCAGGTCTCTGATTGCAGTCAATCCATCAGTTTTTAACAGGTCAAATATATTTCGTTTAATAATTATGTCACCATCAAAGAAGATGGCTTTGTCCCATTTTTTGATTTCTGGAGTGAAAAGATAGAATTTACTAAAAGCCACCGGGGATACGATACCGCGATAATCGTTTTGTTCTATAGCAGAACACATTTTGATAAATATTCCCTTATCTTTAAACCACTGCAGTTTGTCCTCTGACACCTCGTGAGCGAGAAGTAAAAAATCACCATCCCAGCCAGCGTTAAAATAGGCGCTAGAAAAAAGCTGTTTAGCTTGGTCTAGATAGCTTTCGTTGGCGAGGGTGACTAATACTTTATTTGTTTTCATTTATTTTGTGTTGGGTGTCTGTCTGAAGTCCAAATACTTTATGCGTTCTTGGCGCACTCTTTCAATTGGACGCATAATTACAAGATATATTATTACACCAGATACAATGCTAAGCAAAGCCACCAGGGGAGCAAAATATAAATTATCTTTATTCAAAAATGATAAAACAAATGACATCATCAGCCACTGAGATAGAAAAATTGGATAAGATATATCACCCAAGGCTTTATCAAAAGCGGAGTCTTTGCCTGTTATAAACATAATAGGTAAGGCCAGGCATATTAGGGAAATAAATACCGGTCCTTTGATTGATATATCAAGAGGAATAAAACCAAAAATGAGCACTAAAAACAAGACAGAGAAATTGATAATCAACATAAATATTTTGCTTAAATTTAAGTCGAGAATTTTTAGATATAGATCATATAAAATTATACCTATTAAAAAGAATGACAATTCTGTTAGGAAGAAGTTACCTTGAAAGATGTTGTTTGTTCCAAATAAAAAATAAACTATTAATCTGGAGATAATACTTACTGCCAGCAGAGAATACAAAATTTTTCTCGTTCCCTTGATAATAAAAGGAGCAATTAGATAAAACAATATTTCAAAAGACAGTGACCATGATTGCGGTGCTAACATTGCTGACCAGACAACTGATTCGTTAACGTTAAGATTTTTAATCAGCTCAAGGCCATGGCCGTTGTAACTAAAGAAAAGTAAAATATCTTGTCCTATGGTAGTAATGTTTGAAAATATAAAAATCAGCATAGTCCATAAGTTAATATGATTGAAGTTGTCAAAATAAAAACTTAAACGTAGATCGTTGTGATAAAAGAAATGAGCAAATAAAGAAATAATCATTGTGCCAGACACCACCACTAGAAGAGAGGGGAATATCTTTAATAATCTATTTGAAATAAAAAGCCAGTAAGATTGTTCTCCATATTTTTTGTGTAAAATTAAAGCGATATAGAATCCTGAGATTAAGAAAAAAGTTCGGAAGGCAGTTTTCCCGTCTAGTAGAAAAAAAACATCATGGGTTCTTGTGTGGAAAAATATAATTGATAGAGCTAATAATATTCTTAAGAAACCAACACCGAGTATTTCCTTTTTAATAAAATCTAACATTTTGTTCTTAATATAGACTACTTTTTAAATGGTCTGCAAATAGATGAGATATTATTTAAAAAATGTTTTAATCTTTCTTAAAATAATATACAGGTTTGGCCAGTTTTTTTTGATCTCTATTCCCCAAAAACCTACTTTTCTATCTATGAAAAATGGTATAAGACATAATGATAGATATATTTTTGACATCTGACGATATCTTGATTCAATTAATATTGAAGTTTCATCGGCTTGTTTGACGAGAGTGGTGTGTATATTTATG
>JBAWVR010000047.1:0-6538 GCA_037147155.1 bacterium
CGGTTATTTGACTGCTACTGATTGGAATACTTTCAATAATAAAATGGGTTCGTCCACCGTAGCTGGTTTACAAAATAATTATACTCTGACTTGGACAGGAACTAATTTTGCTACGAGTACGATTTATGATAATGGAACAAATATCGGTATTGGCACCACTACTCCAGACAAGAAATTGACCGTAGCTGGAGATGTAAATATCACTGGTAATTATTACAAGAACGGTGTGGTGATTAGTAATTCTTCTCTCTGGTCAGCCAATGGTAATAATATAAATTACATGAGTGGTAACGTTGGTATTGGTACCACTTCTCCAACTACCGCCTTGTCAGTCGTGGGCGATATTTCCTTTAGTGGTAATATGTACAAAGATGGTTCAATTATTAATGTCTGGACTGAATCAAGTTTGAATAATTGGTTAGCGACAAAGTCCACCACCAATTTGGCTGAAGGCACCAATCTTTATTTCACCAACGATCGAGCCGATGCTCGCATCAGTGCTTCTTTTGCTAACTTGTTTTCAACTACATTACTCAGTACTACTACCAATGCTTTATCCGAAGGCTCCAATCATCTTTATTACACCGACGGACGTGTCAGTGCGCTGTTAAATACTTACGATAAAGGTTTCTTCTACTCCACCACCTCGGCTGATAATTGGTTTACTACCAAGGGTGCTGGTACAACACAATGGACCACATCAGGCAATGATATTTATTATGCCACCGGCACCGTCGGTATTGGTTCGTCTGGTCTAGCTCTACAAGCTTTGACCGTCTTCGGCTCCACTACTGCTACTCAAAAAGCCGGTTACTTCTCGACTGACAACATGCTTCTCGCATCACTCGAAGGTGGATCATATTTCGGCCGCACCGCGATTCGCGAAAATAATTTCGCATTAAATAATTATGGCAATACTTGGACTGCGACTGGTCCAGCCACTACGACTTGGAAGGCGATCGCTATGTCTTCAAATGGTAAATACCAGTCAGCTGTTGTGGGAACATCGGGACAAATTTACATCTCTTCTGATTACGGTGTTACTTGGTCTGCCAAGGGTTCGACTTTGGCCTGGACAGCTATCGCTATGTCCGCCGATGGTAAAATTCAGACTGCTACAGTTTCGACTGGAAATATTTACGTGTCGTATGACTATGGTGTAACTTGGGCTTCCAAAGGTTCGTCACTGGCTTGGGTTGGAATTGCAATGTCGGCTGATGGCAAGATTCAGACAGCTGTGGTTGACGGTGGTCAAATATACATTTCCATTAATTATGGTTCAACTTGGATTGCCAAAGATTCTGCTCGATCTTGGAGAACTGTAGCAATGTCTTCTGATGGTAAGATTCAAACTGCAGTAGGTATAAGTGGAAATATTTACGTATCACAAAATTATGGCAATACTTGGACACCAAAAGACTCCATTAGAGACTGGGAGGGAATAACTATATCCTCCGATGGTAAAATTCAAACTGCTGTGGTTTTTTGGTCTGGCCAAATCTATATTTCAACTGATTATGGTAATACTTGGACAGCAAAAGATTCCTCAAGAGATTGGTTTTCAATTGCTATGTCTGCTGATGGTAAAATTCAAACTGCTGTGGTTTATGGGGGTCAAATATATATTTCAAATGACTATGGTAATACATGGACAGCTAAAGGTTCTTCTCAAGATTGGTTATCTGTTGCTATGTCCTCCGATGGAAAAATAATGACTGCGGTTTCCAACAACGGCCAAATCTACATTTCCCACGCCGACACCTACCTTCCAGGCGGTAACTTCGGTGTTGGTACCTCAACTCCATCAGCTATGTTTGCAGTTGGTGGAGACTCCTTCCTTGGCGGTAATATTACTGGTACGGGCGTAATCAATCTGACCGGTGTGGGTACTTCTACTTTTGCCTCAGCGCTCAATGTGACCGCCAACGCTACCTCGACTTTTGCTAATGGTATAACTATTGCCAATGGTTGTTTTGCTATTAATGGTAGTTGTTTGGCTGTTACTAGCGGCGGAAGCATTATTTCTTCACAGTGGGACAACTCTGGTTTAAATATTTATTATAATGGTGGCAATGTTGGTGTTGGTGGCACCACTACCGCTAAACAATCCCTCACGGTCTTTGGTACAACGAGTGTTACTTCTCCAAAAGCCGGCTATTTCTCCACAGACAATATGCTTCTCGCATCACTTGAAGGCGGATCATATTTCGGCCGCACTGCGATTCGCGAAAATAATTTCGCAGTAAATAATTATGGAAACAGTTGGACTGGTAATGGAATAACAGGCAACTGGTTGTCTATCGCAGTTTCTTCGGATGGTAAGATTCAAACGGCTGTCTCTTTTGCTGGACAAATATATATTTCCACTGATTATGGTGTAACTTGGACAGCTACAGGATCAACAGATAATTGGAGAGCGGTAGCTATGTCTTCTGATGGCAAGAACCAAACAGCTATTTCTGCCAATATTAGTGGTAATATTTATATTTCTTCTGATTACGGTAACACCTGGGCCACAAAAGGACCTTCATTAAATTGGAAGAGCTTGGCCATGTCATCTGACGGTAAGATCCAAACTGTTGGAACTTTTGGCGGTCAACTTTATATTTCTTCTGACTTTGGTAACACTTGGACCAGTAGTGGAACAACCGCTAATTGGTATGGGGTGGCCATGTCTTCTGATGGTAAAATACAGAGCGCAGTGGCAAATGGCGGACAAATATATGTTTCTGTTGATTACGGAACAACCTGGACAGCTAGAGGTTCATCTTTTAATTGGACTTCTATTGCTATGTCTGCCGATGGAAAAAACCAGACGGGAGTTAATAATACTGGCTACATCTTTGTTTCTTCTGACTATGGTACAACATGGACCCAGAAGGGTTCATCATCAGCGTGGAATTCAGTGGCCATGTCTTCCGATGGTAAAATTCAAACTGCTGTTGTTAATAATGGCTACGTATATGTATCGACTGATTATGGATCTACTTGGACACAAAAAGGTTCGTCAGCAAATTGGGTTTCTGTCGCTATGTCTTCTGATGGAAAAGTAATCTCTGCAGCAGTTTCAAATGGTCAAATTTATGTTTCTCATGCTGATACTTATCTCCCGAGTGGCAACTTTGGTATCGGTACCACCACTCCATCGGCCATGTTTGCCGTCGCTGGTGATGCATTCCTTGGTGGTAATATTACAGGCACTGGTGTAATTACTTTGACTGGTACAGGTACTTCTACTTTGGCTTCCGCTTTAAATATTACATCAACGGCCACCTCGACTTTTGCTGGCGGAATTAGTTTGTCTGGCGGTTGTTTTGCGGTTAATGGAGCGTGTCTTAATAATAGTCAATGGACCACATCTGGAACAAATATTTATTACAATACTGGTAATGTGGGTATCGGCACTACGACACCATTTGCTAAACTATCTGTAGCTGGGTCAGCCTATATTGGAGGCACAATTACAGCTACCGGGACTCTAAATATTACTGGCGCCGGCACTTCAACTTTTGCTTCACTTATTAATGTAACCTCAAATGCCACCTCGACTTTTGCTGGCGGTATTAACGTAACTGGCGGATGTTTGTCTGTTAACGGTGTTTGTGCAACAACGGGTAGTTATGTTTCTTCGCAGTGGGTAAGTTCAGGTAGTAATATTTATTACAATGACGGCAATGTGGGTATTGGTGCCTCAACCAACGCCGGTCAGGCCCTGACAGTCTTTGGGTCACTATCATCCAATCAAAAAGCTGGCTACTTCTCGACTGACAACATGCTTCTCTCGTCACTTGAGGGTGGGTCATATTTCGGCCGCACAGCTATTCGTGAAAAAGATTTTGATTTGACGAATTATGGAAATACTTGGGTTAGTAAAGGAACAAATAGGAGCTATCTTGATATAGCAGTTTCTTCTGATGGTAAGATTCAAACAGCAATTTCTACTGATAATCGAATATATAGGTCTGCCGATTACGGTAATAATTGGAGTGTAATTGGGCCAAGTGACAACTGGAAAAGTGTCTCCATGTCCTCTGATGGTAAAATTCAAACCGCGTTAGCTGGTGGTAATATGGGTGTTGGAGGAAATATTTATGTTTCAACTGACTATGGTGTTAATTGGGTAAATAAAAGCAACCCATATTTTTGGATGGATATAGCAGTTTCTTCTGATGGTAAGATTCAAACTGCGGTTTCATCGAATGGTTATATTTACGTCTCAAATGACTATGGTAATACCTGGTCAAGCAAAGACTCTGTTCGTAACTGGAACTCTGTCGCAATGTCTTCAGACGGTAAAATTCAAGCCGCAACTGTCGAGTACGGACAAATCTATATTTCTAGAGATTATGGATTAACTTGGAATGGTATTGGTTCCACCATAGACTGGAAAAATGTTTCAATGTCAGCAGATGGTAAAAAACAAATAGCTGAAACTTTTAGCGACATTTACGTCTCAAATAATTATGGTTCAAGCTGGAATGTTTTAGTTTCCAATAAGGGTGGAGAGGGTATAGCTGTTTCTTCCGATGCAAAATTGATAACTACAGTTAATAGTTTGGGATATATACAAGTCTCGTCTAATTATGGAGTGAGTTGGTCTCAGAAAGGAAGTGCTGCTTCTTGGTCATCAGTGGCCATGTCGTCTGATGGTAAAATTCAAGTTGCTGTTGGTAATGATATTTATGTCTCCCACGCTGATACCTATCTCCCTGGTGGTAATTTCGGTATTGGAACCTCATCGACTCAATATCCAATCACTCTCGCGTCAGGCGCCTATGTGACCGCTGGAGGTACTTGGACCAACGCTTCTTCACGTGATTTGAAAGAAAACTTTACAGAGGTAAACGGCGATGAAATTTTGGCAAAAATAAATCAATTAAATATCACAGAGTGGAATTATAAACTTGAATCAAAAGACACAGTTCACATTGGACCAATCGCTGAAGAATTTTATGATCTATTCAAACTTGGCGGAACAGACAAATCTATTTCCTCGATTGATCCAGCTGGTATTGCTCTCGTCGGTATTCAGACTTTGTCCAAGAAAGTTGACGCACTACAGAAGCAACTTGATGATTACAAATTTGGCACTTCGTCAGCAGTTTCTTCGGCCGGTTTCTTGATGTATCTAGAAACCCTGGGGGCAAAAATAACCAATGGTTTAGCCGTATTTAAGGAAATCGCCGCCGAGAAAATTACCGCTACCGTCGCTATGTTTAGTACCGTGCGAGTGGAAGAGGGAATTGAATCAAAAGATAAAATTACCGGTGAATATTCTTGTATGATTATCGAAAATGGAGAGTGGAAAAAAGTTGGTGGTCGCTGTGTGGACTACAATAAAGTAGTGACACCGGTTGTGGAAAATAATTCTACTCCAATCACTGAAATTTCAACTACCACAGAAAATATTTTGACCGAGACTAGTACCACTACTCAAAATATTTCTACCACAACAGAAACGACTACTGGTGGTGGGGAAGTCACATCACTAACCGAACCAACTCCAGCCACTGAAACACCAGTAGTAATCACTCCAGAACCAGTGGTTGAAACACCACCAGTAAACACTTCTGAAACACCGACTGAACCAACCACTGAAGATCCTGTTTCAAACTAAAAAACACCAAAAATTGATGCAAAAACACCCCGCTAATTCAACAGAATTAGCGGGGGATTGTTTTGTCTAAAAAACCATGTCTTAATGTGTTTTTTTACTCCTTTTTTCCTTCATCAAAACCCAAAAAAATGTTAAAATATCAAAGAGAAAATGGAGAACACCACAGTACAGCCTCGTTCATTTTTGCACCTTGGAAGATTCGCTATCTTCTCGGTTATTCTCTTTACTCTGGTCATCTTTTCTAATCACTTTTTAACTCTTTTTGCTGCCTACCCAGCGACTCAATTTAACCCAGGCGAAACCTTGAATCCCGCTTGTGCTCCAACCGACGAAAACTGTTCCGTTTTAGCTACTTGGTCAGCTTCATCAACCAACACATATTTGGGTCTCGCTGGTAATGTTGGTATTGGTACTACCACTCCAACTTCCAAACTAACTCTCGTTGGTAATTTCTCTGTCATGGGCACCTCATCCATGGCCACCATCACCGACGCTGTTTGGAATGGTCAAACCATTTCTGGTACCTACTTGGACAAGTCTGGTAACTGGACGGGTACTCTCTCCGGCTTTACTCTAAACCAAATCATTGCCGCTGGTTTCTCTACCACTTCCGCTGAAGCTTTACTCGCCACCAAAAACTATTCCACCACTTCTTTCTCCACTACTTCCGCTGACTTCTGGAAAACCCAAAACAATTTCTTCTCCACTACTTCCGCCAATGCTTGGAGCCTAACTCAAAACTATTCTACTTCTTCTTTCTCCACCACCTCAGCTGACTACTGGTTAACTACCCAGAACCTATCATCTGGTTCTTCTGGTTTCTCCACTACTTCCACCAATGCTTGGCTTACTACCAAGTCTACTTCTGATCTTACCGAAGGTTCCAATCTCTACTACACCCAGAATCGTTTTGACCTCGCT
>JBAWVR010000048.1:0-6516 GCA_037147155.1 bacterium
GGCACTTGATGAAGAAAATGAAGATGAGAAGCTTGTGGCAAACGAGGTAGAAAAGGCCGAAGCGGAAAAGGTGGATGTGGAGTTAATAACCGTACTAGCCGCAATGGTATTAGCATGAAACCAGTTTGGATTTTGAGTCACTACACCTTCGAATTTTTTAGACCACTCTTTCTCTACCCCCAAAATTACAGCATAAGGTAAGTATTTTTCAAACATGTCAGGGGTTAGGTTTTTTACTCGGTCTTTTTCGGTAATACTTAAGAATAACTTAAAACCCTGAATAGCCCGCCACAAATCATTGCCTTCTGACGATAATCTTGGATTGTAAACAATGAAATAATAGTAAAAGGCAAAATCTATTAACAAAATAAAAGCAAAAATACTAGTCTGAAGATAAGTTGCGTATAGAGCAGCTGAAACAACTGCCAAAATTCCAACACCAACAAAGACTCCAAAAAAGATTGCTGATTTGATAATCTGTCTCTTTTTCTGATTAGTTATTGGATTCACATAAGCATTTACTAACATCTCGCTTACCGCCTTTGGTATATTATCTTCTATTTTTTGAATTTTTCGGTACATTTCACGACCACTAACACGGTCATACTTCATCTTTTGTATAGAGTAAACTTGACCGTCAGAAAAGATAGCTACTAAAAAGTTCTTCTCATAATCTTTTAGTTTCGAGTCATTACGGAAGTCTTTAATCGATTCTATATTGTAATATTTTTGACCCTTAGTTACGAGATAACCAAAACCAGTAATAAAAGCTAAAGCAATGAACAAGCCAAATAATTCAAAACTATTATTAGTAACATTAAAAATTGCTAGTAAAAGAAAGACAATAAAGAAGCAAGAAACAATAAACTTTAAACTTGTAATCAATATTCTAGCAGCTCTATTGGTTGGATCTTCACTAATATTCACATAACCTCGAACAGCCAAATCAATAACAGTGGCGGCCCAGGCCTTTGAACTCAAACCTTCATTGTTCACATAATCCATCTCCAGTGGCAGCAAGCCTCTTGGTGGTTCATACTCAGCAATGATAGTTTTATTATGTTTTGGCAGGTACTCCCTGAGGAAATGATAGAAAGACAAAAACAACAAAGTGAGTATGATTCCCAATAGTCCTAACAAAAAGCCCCAGTACATCTTAAAAAAATCTACAAAGTATGAACTCAACTTAACCATCTCCTTAGGGAAACCAACAGCAATTGTTACAGCCTCAAACGGCAAAACTTTTTCGGTCGTAAAAATTATTCCATTACTATTTATTCCCTCCATAGTATACTTGGCTGTGCTTTGTGTACGGTAAAATCCTCCACTTATGTTTGACCTGTCAGTATTTTCTGGTAGAAATAGTCTGGCTGTTACTGCCCCGATTGGTACATCGTAACTCGTAAAAACATTCCAATATACTTCATTTTTATCTTGATAGAAGCCAATTAATCCATGAACAACATAATGAATCTCCCAAGTTTTCTGTTGATTATCAGCGTTATAGTACCACTCAATATTTACATATTGACCGCTTTTCTTGTAGGCATATTTACCCCAGCTGGTGGGCAAGGTTTTATCTAGAAAGCCACTAGAATAATTCAAAGTTTGACCGGTATCAACATCCACCACATAAATATCAGTAATCGAACCTATGTCTTTCAAAAGAATATTTCTCTGCCCAGCATGATATTCACCGTTAAAATTGTAGGTGATTTTTTCAACTACATTTACTGTGCTGTCTTTGTTGACGTTTAGTGTCTCATCAAAATTATCAATTGAGTACGATCGGTTAGTCTGAGCAAAAGAAAAAACCGGTAGAAAAATAAAAAAAGCTAGAGCAAGGCCAACCAAATATTTTTTATAATTAATCATAAGATTAATTATAACTTATCTGCTTTTTTAAAAACAGCTCAAATTACTTCTTGCCAACAAATCTAATACCACAAACAAACTCCCACAAGGTGGAAAATGTTAGCCCTGTAAAAAAATACCAGGTTAACTCCTCAATCGGTATCTTGCCTACAAATATTCCCGATAAGTTATTTAAATACCACTCTTGAACAAACCATTCTGGATTGACCTGCAAAGCTAAAATATAAAATATCCACGCTATCACTGTCACTAGAACACCGGAATAAAACATTGGCAAAAACAGGTCCGGTCTTTTAGCAAGAATAAATATAGCGATTGTGATTAAACATAAAATCGATGTCCAGAAAGAATGAATGCCGAAGACATAGAAGAAACCAAAAAGAATAAAAATACCAACGATAAAAACTAAAAATTGGTATTTTACTGATGGTACTAGATTGTCGTCGTTTTTCTCCCCTATCTCCCGTAGAGACTCATATATTGCCGCACTAACTCCAGCTACCGCAAAACCAAAAATCATATCCTCAATCTTAATAGGGAAATTATTATACAAAAATACTGGGTGCCACCAGTCCCGAAGATGCATGATCTGCACTGCTGGGCCAGCGAGGAGACCCAAGAGGCCAACATAAAACATCTCACGACGGTTTTCTTTTTTCCAAAAGAATAAAATGACCCACCAGAAGAAAAAATATAAGGCTAAACAAAAATATAAATAAGAGAACATATTAAAATTATATCAATAATTATAGACTGTTCAAAATTTTGAGAAACACCTCATCCCCCTCCAACTGATCTACAAAATTCTCTGGGTGAAACTGCAAACCATATATCGGCAAGGTCTTATGTTTAATTATTTCCGGACCGGCCGCTGATTCGGCCTGTATTTCAAAGTCATCTGGCAACTTGGTAATCACTAATTCATGACTTTCATAGACCCTTGCCTTTTGCTTATTAGACAAACTTGGGTTTAAAATTTCGATTTCTCTTTCACCTTTTTCTTTATTCTCTAATTTACCCAAAGTACCACCAAAAGTCTTGGCAATCAATTCACAGCCAAAACAGATACCGATGATTGACTTACCAGACTCCCTAATAAATTTTAACTCTTCCGTAAAATTATTTTCATTTTCGTTTAAAGAGTAGACACTACTTCCAGACAAAATAACCACATCAAATTGCTCCGCTTGGCTTGATTGGAATCTTTCGGCCTTAATCACCGACTCCTCGCCGGGTATTAATTTCTTTAATTTTTCGAGCAGTGTCGTACCATTATCTATTAGTAGAATTCTCATGTAGTTTACTTCTTATTAATTTCCCCCTCTATTTCAACCTTATTCTTTTTGTATGCTGTCCAAGATTGCTGCAAAAATTCTGCAAAGGTAATTTTTCCAGCCAAATGTTCAAGGTAAAATGGGGTGAAATATTCAACCAAAGTTTTTCCTTCAACCAAAATCTTTTGCCATGGCATATAAACATTTGATTTACTGTTTTCGACAAAGTTTTGTATGTCCTGATTCTCATTTATAATTACATGCACCAAGATCTCACTAAGAATCCACTCAGAATGCGGAGACTCATAGGCATTTCTCTTTGTTTCCGGAAACAACTCTCGCCATTTATGAAAGTTCAAGAAGTGAATAATCTCATGAATAGAAACTTTTTTAACATAAACATCCGAGAATTCATAGAAAAGACTGTACGCCATTTTATCTAAATATCTTGGACAAATTGGATTAATCGAAACATTGGCTTTGATACCATTTTTTAATATTTCTTTATCTACTTCAAATTCTTCGCACAATGAATCCACCACAGCATCGCCACCATCTCTTTCCCAAACTGCCTGAAAATTATCTCGAGCCTGTTTTAGAGTTTCAAGTTTTTCTTTGATATAACTTTCCGCATATTCTCGACATTTTTTCAGAAATTCATCTTTATCCTCGGTACCGTCTATCATCTCCTTTAATTTAGGATGTTGTTTGTAAATCATCGGTCTAAAATCCACTGGGTCTCGGCCAACGAAACAAAAACCATGAAGCAATTTTGCCTCGCTCTCCAAAGTTGGTAATTCGAAAGTGACTTCCCATTTATGTTCAATTGATTCTTTTTTATGGTTTTCCATATTTAGAGTATAGCAAAATAGGAGTCTTTCGGACAATTAAAAAACCCCGTCTAGTGTGCGACGGGGTGAGTGTTTTACTTGGGCTGACCATCCTCTCAGATCAGCTATCCCTAACTGCCTTGGTGGGCTTTTACTCCGCCAACTAGCGTCGGCCCGCAAACTCTCAGAGATCTGAGATAATTTACGTGTTACTCCAAGAGTTAAACACTCAAGAGTAGTCTAGTGGATTGGGCAAAATTAGTCAACAAAACCCATTAGATTATAATGAAAAAAATTAGCAGAATTATTTGTTGGCAAACTCCTCCCTAATCTCCATCCATAATTTGCCCAAATGGTTTTCTCCGTCTTTGTTTGGTCCCCAGCCCCAGAACGGGTCACACCAAGAATCCTCAATTAATTCTTTACCGACCGATTGTAAAAGTTTCTTTTTAACATAGGGATGTTGTTCCACCTTGGCTCGAAGTATGTCTTTCATAATACCAAGTTTTACATCGTCCCAATCGGGGCGTCGTTTATCAACGTTAGCCTCGGAAAATTTTTGCGAAGCATGAGCTGATCTGGCCAATCTAACCTCATCTTTTAGATTTTCATCCAAAAACTTTTCTGAGTGGTAAGCATGCTCAGAAGTTGGGTATAACTTACCTTTCCATTCTAGAGCAAAAGAAGAATAATTTGAAAACACATAAAACTCGTGCTCGTAGAAAAATATTTGTTTGTCGTTGTCGTTTCCGTGCATATATATTGTATTGTTTTATAATATTTAAATTAATCATTAAACCATCAAAATTCTCCGCCTTAAATCTGCCAAAATAATCTTATTATCGTCAGATATTTTATCCTCGTGACTAATATCATCTTCAGATAAGAACACTCCGTAATCGCCTTCTCCAACTGTTACAATACTTTCAAAATCATCATTGACCTCTACGGCGTAATAATGAGAAATGCTGTAGTCACTGGTGTATTCACCTAAATAAAAATAATTTTCTGGAGTGAAATTTAATTCTTCTTTCATTTCTCGCAACATTCCCTGCTCTGGTGTTTCTACACCCTCAACACCTCCGCCAAAGATTGATAGTTTGCCTGGGTTGCGTTCAGTATTGTCAGAACGTTTTTGTAAGAAAAAAGAAAAAATTCCGTTGTTAATTTTGTAAGGGATAAGATGGGCGGTGAGACGTTTTTGTGGGGGCATGCTTAATTTATATTAAAACTATCTACATCAATCTTAAGAAAATCATAATACTTCTTTTCTGTTAGATCATAATGACCTATATAAGCTTTATCCCTCTTTTCTAGATTCATTATGTTTTTCTGAATATAGTAAATTTGGGATAACAAAGGCTTGCCAGGATATGCCAACAATTGCCATTCTTCCTTACCTTCAACATATGGATTGGTTATTTCAAATTTGCCATAAATAGCCAAATAGGAAAAAGTGAATTCTTCTAAAAAGAATTGGATCTGCTTTTCGGTCAATTCTTTGCTAATACTATCGGCATCTTTTTTTAATAATTCTTGAAATTTTGAATCTTGTTTATAAAAGTCTTGAGTTATTTTAAGTACATTCAAGAAATCATTCGAGCTAAGACACATTTGAAACCAAGATTGGAATGTAAAAGCTTTTTCAATCTGAAATTCGATAAAATTCTTTTTCAAAAATTTTTTAACTCCATTCTTGTGATTAACCATTTTTTGAATGAAAGCATTTTTTGTTTCGTAGGCTTTCTCCTCTAAATTCATATACAAACCCTCGGTGTAAAAGAAGTGTATGCCAATCTTCGGAGTTTGCACTTTGGAAGTAAAATATTTCAAAAAATTTTCATACTCCTGGGGAGACTGAGAATTATCTATACGACTCATCGATATTGGAAATAAAAGCATGCCCCATGTGGCTGGGAATTTATTTATATCAAATACTTGTTCATTGTTTTCCATAGATAAAGTATAGCAAAATGGCAGTAATAAAAACAATAAAAAAGCCAGCGGGTGTAAACCGCTGGGTAATGGTACTTTCTTGAGAATCAATAGCCGTTTGCCCTCTTAACAGCCCGTCTCCTCTCTTTGACATAGTCGGCACCGAGAAGATGTGCAACACCTACTACTCCTTTACACTTGGGGCAATAGATGAAGAACCCCACATCAACTGTTGCTTCCTCCTCTGGAGAGTGTCCAGCTGCGACAGGTATAGTCCTTTCTTGGACATCACCCATTTCGAACGACAGTTTGGATTTACACGTTGGACAGTCACAGACCAACCCCTCTACAAGAATCTTTGTCATGGATAACCTCCGCTTGTTTGACCGTGATTAGAAGAACATTGCTAATGTAATACACTATAAATATTGATATGTCAATGTATGGAAATTGGGGTGGATAGCAGGAATCGGTCAGGAATAATTTGCTCGTCAGACATTCGTGCTCCGTCCTTTCGATTACATCGGTCACAAATCACTAAGTATTTTTAAATCATAATATTCCTCGCAGCTTGCTGCGAGCGTCCGAACGCTAAGTGGTGT
>JBAWVR010000049.1:0-6469 GCA_037147155.1 bacterium
TTTTGGCACTGGAACTCCTCATACCCCGTCAGCTTGCTGCGGGGTAGTTGATTTAAAACCTATAAACAAAGAGGGGTTTCGCGCAGCGAAACCCCTCTTTGTTTTTCTTGCTCGCCATTGACTTATTTGCACTATTGAGGTATTATCATGTTTAGAAAGATTCCTTCTAATGCATCTAAACCGTCACAGAAAGGTAGGACTACGATGAAATACACTCAACAGGAAGTGAAGCAGCCGGAAGAGAAACTTCCGTATGGCACGATCGTCAAGGTCAGTGGTCCGTTCCTTCAGTATAACCACCTTGGGATGATAGTTGGTTTTGACCCTTCTAATCCCGAACGTCCTCAACGAGTTTGGTTCGGGCGTGAATGTGATTGGTCGAACAGTTGGCACAACGATTATGTTATCAAGCTCCAAAAAACTTATGAGGATGGAGCAATCCCACCGACTGAGGAACAGCAAGCTGCAAATATCCGAGTACATAACTATTCGGCCAAATACCTGGCTATTGTTCCAGAAGGTTGGACAGTTTGGGTTTTAGCTGAACGACACTTCAAACAAAGTCATTGGAGTTGCCGTAAGATCGAAAAAATGTTTGAACCCGGTAAAAATGCCTGTTCATTGAAGGACTGCCCCAACAAGACCAGCCAAAGAATTGTGGTCAACATTGGCAGTGTGGTTCATGAAGTCGATGCTTGCAAAGAACACGCCCAAGAGTGGCATCTGAAAAGGACCGAGTCCTTACCACTCAAAGATTAAACTGAACACAAAAGCATCTCTTTACCCGCCCTTGAAAAAGGCGGGCTTCGTTTTTATGATAAAGACAAAAAACGTAGACACCATATTGCCAAAAATATGGCTATATGCTAGTATATCGCACATGGCAACTAACGTAGAAGTATCAAAGAATAATAACGAGAACAGCACCAGCCTTTTGCGCCGCTTCACCAAGCGTGTTCAGGGTTCCGGTATTCTTCCTCGTGTCCGTAGCTTACGCTATTCAGAAAGAGTTTTGTCTCACTACAAAGTGAAGGCAAAGAAATTGGAGCGTATTGCTCGCAAAACCGAAGTGTTAAAGCAAATTAAGCTTGGCAAATTGGTGGACAACAACAGAGGATAATTTATGTCTGCAACGCAGAAAAATTTCTCATTAAATATTTTAACAAAAGGCAAACTTCCGAGTTTGCCTTTTGCCAATTACAAAGAAGCAGTTTTGGGTAAGTCCTATGACCTGACACTGAATTTCGTTTCTCCAACCACAATTCACAAACTTAATCGCGATTATCGTAAGCACGACAAAGTTACCGACATCCTGAGTTTTCCACTTGATAAAAAAACTGGTGAAATTTTCATCTGCTTGTCCTATGCCAACAAAAAAGCCAAAACTTTCGACCGCACTCCAGTCAATTATTTGTCATTTTTAGTTATCCACGGTTTAGTGCATTTGAAAGGTTTCGATCATGGTGATATAATGGAAGCTGAAGAAAAAAAATATCGAAAAAAATTTGATATTTGATTCTAATTTATAAAATTATGAGCAAAAAATTTTCTGTCGGCATTGATATCGGTACCTACCAAGTCAAAGTGATTGTTGCAGAACAATCAGACGAGGCAGAAGATTCTAGTTCACCCCTCAGGATTATCGGCGTTGGCTTGGCCGAATCCCGCGGTCTTCGACATGGCTATATTATTAATTGCCGCGATGTTACTAAAAGCCTGTCTTCGGCCATAGAACAAGCTGAAAAAACTTCTGGTCAAAAAATCCGTAATGCCTCTATTTCTATTGGCGGCATAGGCTTGTCTTCCATTACCACAGCTGGCTCAATCATGACTTCCAAGTCGGACTCTGAGATTACAGAATTGGATGTAAACAATGCCATTGCTAATGCTGAAGATGATTTGCCAAAATCTGTTACTCAAAATAAAAAAATTCTTCACACAATACCCTTGACTTACAAGATTGACGGCAAGGTTGTTTTTGGTGAACCGATTGGTATGCATGGTGACAAATTGGAAGTTAAGGTAATGTTTATTGTTTGCACTGAGCATCATTTCAATGACCTAATACAAGCCGTAGAAGATTTAGATATTAATGTAACTGGTTATATTGCCTCCCCACTCGCTGGAGCAGTAGCAGTATCTACCAAAACTCAAAGAATCGCCGGTTGTGTTGTGGCTAACATTGGTTCAGAAACCGTCTCGGTTGTAGCTTTTGAAAACAATTTACCAATTTCCCTTGAAGTATTCTCCATTGGTGGAACCGACATTACCAATGATATTGCTCTTGGTCTACGTATCTCTCTTGACGAGGCTGAAGAAGTTAAAATCAAACAATCAGATATGGAAAAAGAAATCAATTATTCTCGTCGTAAACTTGATGAAATAATTGTGGCCCGTCTATCTGATATTTTTGATTTGATTGAAGCTCACCTAAAAAAGATTGGGCGCAGTGGTCTTTTGCCAGCCGGTATCATTTTAACCGGTGGAACATCTGGACTATCTACCATTGAAGAATTGGCTAAAGCGACACTAAGATTACCAACCAAAATCGCCTCACTTAATTTTTCTGCTGATCAAATTAAAAATGGTTTAGTCCGTGATTCATCCTGGCTAGTAGCATATGGTCTGTGTTTAATAAAATCAAACAAGAATGGTGACTATCCTTTTATTTCAGAGAACGGTATAGAAATAAACCACGGCCAACTTTGGGACAAAATATCACATTTTTTTAGAAAGTTTTCACCATAGTTAATTATTTACAGGCCGGCTCACAAAGTGAGCCGGCTTTTATCATTGACACTAAAACTCCGAAGCGTCAACCTTTTCTTTTTCCCATATAATTTGCTAATATTGAGCGGTATTAACCAATAAATAAGCGCTAACGCGCATGATATTTTTATGCCACAAATCAAACCAGAGGTAGAAACTTTCGCACGTATCAAGGTCATCGGTGTTGGCGGTGCCGGCAAGAATGCTGTGAACCATATGATTAGCTCCAAAGTTAAAGGGGTGGAGTTTATTGCAGTCAACACTGATGCTCAAGACCTTCACCACTCCCTCGCTCAAAAGAAAATCCATATCGGCAAGAACCTTACTCGTGGTTTGGGTACTGGCATGAATCCAGATTTGGCAAAACGTGCGGCTGAAGAAACCAAAGAAGAATTGCAAGAAGCTATCAAAGGAGCTGACATGGTTTTTATTGCTTGTGGTTTGGGTGGTGGTACTGGTTCTGGTGCTGGACATGTGGTAGCCAAGACTGCCAAGGAACTTGGTGCTCTTACTGTTGCTGTTTGCACCAAGCCATTCACCTTTGAAGGTTTTCAGAGAATGAAAATTGCGGAACAGGCTTTGGAAGAACTTCGCAAATCTGTAGACGCCGTGATTGTTATTCCTAATGACCGCCTCCTCACCACCATCTCTCGCGAAACTACTGCCAAGTCTGCTTTTGCCATGTGTGATGATATTTTAAAACAAGCCGTTGAAGGTATTTCTGACCTAATTACCATGCCAGGTACTATCAATATCGACTTTGCTGATGTACGTACTGTTATGGAAAATGCCGGTTCCGCCCTCATGGGCATTGGAACTGCTTCTGGCGAAAAGCGAGCAGAGGAAGCCGCCAAAGCTGCTATCAACTCTCCACTTCTTGAAGTCTCGGTCGCCAATGCTAAAGGTGTGCTCTTCTCTATTGCTGGAGGCGATGATCTAACCATGTTTGAAATTCAAGACGCTGCCAAAGTTATCACTGAATCAATCGATCCAAATGCTAAAGTTATTTTTGGTACTGTTCATGATGATCGTTTAAAGAAAAATGAACTAAAAATTACTGTTATCGCTTCCGGTTTTCCTGAATTGGTCAATCGCAAAACTTTATTTAGTAATAACTTTAATCGTGATACTGGTGTCCAGATCCCAACTGAAACCGCTCCGGTCGAAGACCGTAAATCTCGTCTATTCACCTTTGGGGAACAACCTGTTAGTAAAGTTGAAAAGATTGAAGTTGATGAAGAAAAAAAGGTTTTACCTCCAACCACTTCACCAGCTCCTGTATCTGAAGAAGAAGATAGCGATTGGGGTTCTGTGCCGGCGTTTCTTAGAAGACAGAAGAAATAACCCCGTTGTAGAATTCGACGTTAAAATTGTTTTTGTCAAAACAGACTTTAGTGTAAAACTAAAGTCTGTTTTGCTAATTAGCTTATTAAAACAATAATTGAACGCCATTTCAAAAACGACGCCGAATCTCACAACCGGGTAAATTATAAATACAAAGGCCGGTTTTGCGAAGCGAAACCGGCCTTTTGTCTTATCATCGGAAATACTATATACTAGATACCATATACATTTTAAATAAAATTCTTATGGAAAATACAATCTATGATCTTGCGATTCTCGGCGGTGGTCCTGCTGGTGTAGCGGCTGGTATTTATGCTGCCCGCAAAAAAATTAAAACTATTTTAGTTACCAAAGACTTCATGGGACAAAGCGTAGCTTCTGAAAATATTAGAAACTGGATTGGAACTTCTTCTATCTCTGGTATGGATTTGGCCAAAAATATGGAGAAACATTTGCGAGATTTGGCAGAAGATATGGTAGATATCAAAAACAGCGAAATGATCGAGAAAGTCGTTAAGACAACCGAGGGTCTTTTCTCTATTTTGACTAACAAAAACCAGTACCTATCCAAGACCATTTTGATTGCAACTGGCAGTGCTAGGCGCAAATTTGAAGCTCCTGGCGCAGCTGAGTTCGAACACCGCGGCCTCACTTATTGTGCCACCTGTGATGCTCCAATGTATGGTGGTCAACCGGTCGCTGTGCTTGGTGGTGGCAACTCCGCGCTTGAAGCCGCTATGCAACTAACTGCCTATGCCGACAAAATCACTGTTATTCATCGTCGTGATGAATTTCGAGCTGATCCAGTTACCGTAGAAAAAGTTTTAGCTGAACCAAAGATTACCGCTCTCATGAATACTGAAGTGGTCAAAATTAATGGTGACAAATTTGTAAATGGTATAACAGTAAAAAATAAAACTACGGGAGAAACTTCTGATTTAGCAGTAACTGGAATCTTTGTGGAAATTGGCCACTTACCAAACGTTAAACCCTTTGAAGGTCTGGTTAATCTAAATGAACAAAACAGTATTGTAGTAAATCCCCACACACAGTCCACGTCATGTATTGGAGCCTGGGCAGCTGGAGATTGTACCGACGGACTCTATAAGCAAAACAATATTGCTGTTGGTGATGCGGTCAAAGCCTTGGAAGATATTTATATCTTTTTGAAGACAAAATAGTAATTTAAAAAAACAGCCCCGAGTGGGGTTGTTTTAAAATGGATGGATACAGGACTTGGTCACAACACAGTTTTGTCTCAGTCAGCCAAAACTGGTCGCGACCCCGACTCAGAATATTTTTTACTAAAAATATTCTTCCGTCTTTCAAGTCCTAACGCAATGTCTCCCAGACCTTGCTTATCTCCCACATAAAAACCGCCAAAAGGCGGTTATTTAATGTGGGAGATACAGGACTTGGTCACGGATATTTTGTTCGTCGTCACTCACAAAATTCCTCGACCCCGGCTCGCAGCCGAACCTTGGTAGGTTCGGACTTCGTCTGCTCCGCCTTTCAAGTCCTGTATCTCCCACAAGAAAAAAGCCGCTTTCGCGGCTCTTCTTGTGGGAGATACAGGACTTGAACCTGTGACCTTCTCAGTGTAAATGAGTTGCTCTACCAACTGAGCTAATCTCCCATTAGATACCCAGTTAGAATAACAGATTTTTAGAAAAAAGCAAACTATATTATTCCTTCTTCTTATCCACCCTATCCAGCTTTAACAGCTTTACTCCGTAATAAACCACGGCTGCGATTACCAAGAAATTTATTAGCACGTTGATAAAATCACCATATTTAATAGTGGCTCCCATCACCTGCCAGGTCATATCAGTTAGGTTCTTGGCTTGGTTTAAAACTAGACCAATAATTGGGTTAATAATGTCATCAATCAGCGCCTTGACCACCGTTGTCACAGCGCCGCCCAAAATAATACCAATGGCAAGACCCACTACCCCTTGGGTTCTCACAAAGGTCATAAATTCAAACATTTGGTTCTTTACGCTATCTTTAACTGCGCTAACTTGAATCTTGTCTTTAATATTGTTGAGTTCCATATATTATTTCTGATTTAATTAATAATTATTTTTACTGCGGAGACGGGGAGATTCGAACTCCCGAAGAGTTTTCACCCTTGCCGCGTTTCGAATGCGGTGCCTTCGACCACTCAGCCACGTCTCCTTTATAGGTCAATCACAATACTAGCAAACCTTTGCTTTTTTTACAAAAAATGTTATAGTGTGTCTCGTATTTAGCCAATTGTAAATGGTTAATATTAAGCACGGCCCTATCGTCTATCGGTTAGGACAGAAGCTTTTCAAGCTTTAAAGCGGGGTTCGACTCCCCGTAGGGTCACAAA
>JBAWVR010000050.1:0-6110 GCA_037147155.1 bacterium
AATCAATGCGGAATCGTTATTTGCTAAAAAAACAACTATAAACACCAAAGGAGGTGTCAGATGAAGAACTCACAGGAAAAGAATGTGCTCAAAACTCTAGCCATCTATTACCTCAAGCAGTATTTTTCAAGAGGTATAGACCTTACAGGTTCATACATTGACTGGTTTCATTTCTACAAAGAGGTCTTTGGGTATTCAGATGTGCGAACATTTCGTAAGCTCGTTCTCGACGCGCTCAAAAGGTCTGTAGAAGTCAAAAAGGCACATGCTGGACTTTTCTGGGGCCATGTACCAGACAAGATGACAACAAAACTGGTCGTGGATACAGCAAGGCAAAAGTCTTTCCCAATCAGTTTTCTTGTTGACGCAGCTTTCAGAGAAGCCTTGATCGGAGTGGATTTTCAGCGTCGAGCCTGTGGATATTCATTTGCAGTTGCTTCGGTGTTTGAAACAAGCCCAAAACCAAACGGCTTCCCAATCTCATCGATTGAAAATGAATTCAGTACTTTAACTATAGGTGAGTACATTCTTCTTTCAATGTTTTGGGATTGGAAGCTAAAACGTTGCAGTAATCAAGTCATGGATCCTTTTCATATCGAAGAGGAAATTGGTTTCGATAACTGCAGAAAAACAATATGTCAGCAGGTACATATTGATCCCAATGTCGTTCCTTTGGTTTACAATTCGCAGGCAGGCATGGTTATCTCGTGTGTTGATAAGGTAGAATCACCACAAGTTTTGATGGATGGTTTATTTCTCTCTAATATTTACGGGAGACCTGAACCTGATGCCGAAATAAGTGGCCCACGAGAAA
This sequence comes from bacterium, assembly GCA_037147155.1. GTDB lineage: Bacteria > Patescibacteriota > Minisyncoccia > Phycocordibacterales > GWA1-40-21 > JBAWVR01. Next base: position 815 of record JBAWVR010000050.1, read on the forward strand.
TTGTTAGCATTAGCGAAGTTATTTATAAGAAGAAAGGACGTCGTCTTGTTTGATCTTGCGACCAGGTGTTATGAGCACCTGGTCGTTTTTTTGTTCCATTTTACTTGCTACTTGTCAACAAAGATTGTACAATAGAACATTATGATACTGACGACTCATGCAGTGGTGGGAGCGACTACGTATGGCTTACTACAAGACAACCCTGTCCTAGCTTCGGCAGCGGCTTTTTCATCACACTATGTTTTGGACTATTTTCCGCATTGGGAATACGAGACTGATCCAAGAAAAACCAAAGACAAGAAAATTATCATTGTTTTGAAAATCCTAATTGATTTGGCTATCGCTTTTACCCTGGTTTCAATTCTCGCTTTTTATGTTTTTCCAACATCCCCAAAAAACTTTGCCATGGTTTTGACCGGTGCTTTTTTTGGTTTGCTACCAGATGGCTTTCAGCTTTTGTATATGCTACGTTTTCGCCACAAAACTATTTCTTGGACCCAGAGAGTGCATGATTTTTTCCACTCTGAAGATGAATCACTTAAGCGTTCTGTTCGGGCAATGGTGACTCAAGTTGTAATTGTTCTGGTTTGTATAGCAATAATTTATATGATCTAACCGGTTGTGAGCTTCCCCAAGCAGAACAAGGTTCGCAAGGGGATAAATTGGCATCTCTCCAGAATGCTAAAGCATGCCCCATTGTAAGATTTATAAAACTTGTCTGCTGTGACGAGTTTTATAAATCTTTACTTTGGGGTCTACAACGGGTTCTAAACAAAAAACCGCCTAGGCGGTTTTTTGTATGTCATCCTCGCGAATGCGGGGATCCAGAAATAATCTTAAGACTGGATTCCCGTCTTCACGGGAATGACGAGAAAAGGAATTAGCGATTTCTTAATCCAAGTAATGTCAGAAACTTTTCCAATTCCGCACCTTTGATTGGTTTAGTATTGCCAATGAGCATACCACTAGAAGTGATATTGGCAATGCGAGTTCGTTTGACCTCTTTTGGCTCATAACCAAAGTGTGAGAGGATTCGGCGAACCTCATGCTTCTTCTCATCCTTCAAAATCAATTTAAATTTATCTTCGTTGATTTCCTCGGCTTTGGCCCCCATAGTCTTGTCATTTTCAATATACAAACCATCAGTAATTTTCTTAAGTATACTTAGACTGTATGGTTTTTTTGTTTCAATCACGTATTCACGTTCATGATGTCCTGAGAGCATGCGTTCGGTGAGGCGTCCGTCGTTGGTAAGAATCATCAAACCTTCAATACCGCGCTCAAGCTGACCAGCAGGGAACATGTTGGTTTTGTTAAGAAAGGTGATTAGTGGACCCTTGTCATCATTGGCAGTTTCGTCGGACCCTTTGTAGTAAGCAAAATAGTCATACTTTTTACCGGTAATAGAGGGGGAGAGTTCTACAACATCATCACGCTCTACTTTGTCACCCAAAACAGCCACCCGGCCATTAATCATGACTTTCTTTTTGCTAATCAATTCATCCGCACCGCGACGAGTTGAAATACCTTGGTGAGCCATGTACTTGTTTATTCGCATCGGATATTGTGGTTTTTCCATATTGGTCAATATTCTACACTATTTTTTGCCTTTTGGCTAGTAATACGCTTTATGTTATAATTATTGTATGTTTGAAATACCATATTGGGTCATTGTCACAGTTTTTTCTCTCGTCATGGCCCCGGGAGTGGCTCTTGTTTTCTTTCCAGTTTTTCCGGCGACTTTGTATCTTCTGGTCATGTCAGTCATTTTTGGTTTTGTGGATAAATTTCACCATCTAACAGTTGGTAATCTTTTGGTCTTGGTTGGTTTTTTTATTGTGGGTATTATAGTTGATAATCTGTCAGGTGTTCTAACCTCCAAGCTGTTTGGTGCGAGTGGCAAATCGGCCCTGCTCGGTTTAGTTGGATTTTTTATAGGTCTAATTGTTTTTCCTCCACTTGGCGGAGTTATTGGATTGTTCCTGGCGGTTTTAATCTCTGAGATTGTATCCGGAAAATCACATACCAGAGCCCTGACCATTGCTAGCGGTTCTGCTCTCGGATTTTTTATTGGAACCATACTTAGTTTCTGTGTCGCTCTCGGCTTCTTTATTACTTTTGTGATATTATCAATACATTAATACTAATTTATTTTTTTATGATTACAAAAAACGAAAACACAAAGTCTTGGTTGGCGCCAGTTATTTTGGCAGCTGGTCTTTTGCTCTCATCTCTAATTTTTTCTCTTTTCTTTTATGCTAGTCGTGCAACAGGGGATGTACTGACTGTGACTGGTAGTGCCAAAGTGGCTGTAAAGGCTGACAAAGTAAAATGGCAGACTAGTTTTTCTCGAATTGTTAGTCCAAGTAATATCAAGGACGGTTATACTCAAATGGACAAAGATTTGGTGGTCATGAAGGCCTTTTTTAAGAATAATGGCATCGATGAAAAAAAATTGGAAATTTCTCCAATCTTGATGAATGAGAATTATGATTATCAAAAGACTGCCAATCAACGAGATTTTACTCTACGTCAGAACATTATTTTAAATTCTACTGATGTTGATAAAATAACTGCCGTAGCCAAGAACACTAAAAGCATTGTTGAGAAAGGGGTGATTTTTAATCCTAATCAACCAGAATATTATTTCTCTGATTTGCCAAAGGTGAGAGTAGAATTACAGTCTTCAGCTGTAAAAGATGCTTTAGTGAGAGCAGAAAGTCTGGTAGGAGAAACAGGACGTAAAGTTGGAGGTCTCAAGACCGCTTCAGCTGGTGTAGTCCAGGTGATGCCGGAGAACTCCCTCGATGTTAGTGATTATGGTTCATACGATACTAGTACTATCAAGAAAGAAGTGACCATGACTGTGCGAGCCACATTTAATCTAAAGTAATTAAAAAAACCGACCTAAAGTGGTCGGTTTTTAAATTAAAAAAGCCAGGGTTTGAGCCTGGCGTAGGGTTAACGAATCGACAAATCATTTGATTCTCAATGAGACAATGAAAAGAGTATTAACGGGAAGCTCGAGAATTTCCGAGTATTCCTTGTCGGTCGGATCTATTGCTAGATCAAACAAGACGTCCGTTTTTCTGCCAGAACCGATGTCATCTGTATTTGTCGAGAGTCTGAGAAGTTTGCTATTGTGCCGGATAAAATCGGGTGGATTGTACAGATAGTATGGTCTTTTGCTAACCATAGCACTGATCTCTGTAATAAAGACGTGGTCGCTTGTAAGACTGCTGGTGTCTAGTCTGGTGGGGCGACCATGTACCTCAGTAAATGGCACAGTACAAGCAGTGAGTGTCACCACCAGTTCTTTGTCCACGAGACCGAGATATGGTCTGATGCCGTGACGCCGACAAGCTACTGCTGTCATCCTGATTGTTGACCTTGGATCAGCAGCCGTTACAATCACATAGGGTAGACAGGCATTACGTTCACGAGAAAAGCTTTGAACTACTAGTTCTTTGGTGAGGGTTAACATTTTGACCTCCGGATTGTATGGTTTATGTTTAGGGACAGTTCTAATATTATGCTAACATGTAATAAATAAAATACAAATCAAAACAAAACCGCTCACGAGCGGTTTTGTTTTACTGATTATTCTTTTCTGAGTGGAGCCTCCTTGATGATTCTAACTACTTCATCCATATCATCTGTTACTACGAAGTAATTGAAGTCTTCGTTGGTTATGGTTTCAAATTTTTCCAAAAATACGTGTCGGAATAAATCAATGATTGGATTCCAGTATTCTTTACCAAACATAATTATTGGCACATGAGGAATTTTTTTTGTTTCAACTAGAGTGAGGATTTCAAACAGTTCGTCCATGGTACCGAAACCACCTGGAAAATAGATATATGTTTCGGCGGAATAGGTGAGCATTACTTTTCTAACGAAGAAGTAATGAAATTCGTAGGTATCAGTGATCCAAGGATTGATCATTTGTTCACGAGGAAGTTTAATATTGTAACCAACAGAGACGCCATCTGCTTCCTTGGCCCCACGGTTGGCTGCTTCCATGATTCCTGGGCCACCACCTGAGACTATGGCATAACCAGTTTCCTTGACTATCTTTGAAGCAAGTTGGCGAGCCTTCTCATAATATTCATTCCCTTCACTGAAACGAGCTGATCCAAAAAAAGTAACTGACTTAGGATTTTTTACCACCAAGTCAAAACCATTCTTAAATTCCTCATCAATGAGGTGCATTTTTTCATGAATGAGCTCCTTGGCTTGCTCGACTGTTAGAGGTGGGGTACTGTGAAAATATTCAATTCTTTTTTCTTCGTTTAGTTTTGTTTCTGGCATATTATATTTTGTTATGGGGTAATTCTAGCATGAGTAGCGTTTTTACCCAATAGTTTGTTATAATTACACCATTATTAAATAAAAAAATTAATATGGATCACAAAACAAAGAATACATATATAACAATAGCTATCTTATTTGCCATTGCTATTTTGGCTTTAGTAGCGTCAAGCGGATATAGCCGTGGCTGGTATGGTAATCAGAGCACTGCTGAAAAAGAACAAGTTAAAGAAGTTTCTGAAATTTCTAAAACATTAAATTTGGTTGATGTGAAAGTTGGAGGTGGAGCTGAAGCTGTAGTCGGTAAAGCAGTTAAGGTTAATTACACTGGAACTTTTGCAGATGGAAAAGTTTTTGATACTTCCAAGCAAGCTGGTCGCGAACCACTAGGCTTTACAGTTGGTGCAGGTCAGATGATTAAGGGTTTTGATCAGGGGGTTGTTGGTATGAAAGTTGGTGGTACTCGCAAGATGACCTTGCCACCAGAGTATGCTTATGGCTCACAAGCTGTCGGTTCAATTCCAGCCAATTCCACTTTGAATTTTGAAGTAGAATTGTTGGAGGTTAAATAAATAAATATAATGAATATTCAAAACGATAATTTAAAAGTAGAAGATATTACTGTTGGAACTGGAACTGAAGCTGTACCGAACACTGTTGTGACTGTGCAATACACAGGAACATTTACTGATGGAAAAGTCTTTGACACCTCCAAACAAGAAGGACGCGGACCATTCGAGTTTATGCTTGGTGCTGGTATGGTGATTCAGGGTTGGGATTTGGGTGTCGCTGGTATGAAAGTCGGCGGTAAAAGAAAATTAACTATTGGTCCAGAGTTTGCTTATGGGGCACGACCAGTTGGTCCAATCCCAGCTAATTCTACTTTAGTATTTGAAGTTGAATTGTTGGATGTGAAAGGGGAGTAAGCCCGCCCGTTAAAGTTTTTGCCAATGCATTATGCAATACGTTTACGTCTTATTAAGTA
>JBAWVR010000051.1:0-5956 GCA_037147155.1 bacterium
CGAACAAAAACCTGCAATTGAAAAAATAATTTTACAAAATAAATATTTAAATTATAAAATCACCCGACGCACAGTTGTGCGCCGGGTGATGGCGAGAGCTCGATGTTATTCGAATTCTGCGAGCAACGAGTCGATGGTTGTCTGACCAATCTGACCAACAATTATATTCATACGGTCTTCATGATCGGCATACTCAGCGGCTAATCGTAATATATCTCCGCGAGACATTTTCCCCGGGACGGAGACAGAGGTTTGTTCTGGTACCAGCGGTGCAGTATCTTTGCTGTTGCTTGGTGGTTGAATTGGAGCTTTGAGAGTCGGCCCAAATTCTTTAGCCACAATAACTTCAGCACTACTGGTCAGACTGTATACTCCCTGCTTGATCTTCTTAAGCCACCCCTCTTCGACAAACTTCGTCACAAAGCACCCGAAGGTTTTGCGACTTGGCGTCTCGGTTAGGCTTGGCAAAACGATAGGATCAATCAGTTTTTGTGCCTCTTCTGTATTATGCGTCTCGTGAAATATTTTGAGAACCTCGGCCAACAAATGTCTACGATTGAGGTCTTGGAGACCACCGTAAATAGATGCCGACACTGGAACTCTTTTAGCTTTCACGGGCAGCGTAACTTTTGGAGCATCTTCTTTCCCTTCTTCAACCTTTTGGTTGGGATATTTTTTAAGCAATTCAATACCATGAACTCCGGCGATGTAGATATACTTGGAATCGCGTTCCAGGTAACCAAAGGCGATGAGACTTTTGATAAATCTCTTGTACTGACCGTCCTTTGGTATCTTCCTCACCTGCCGAACTTCATCGAGCTTAGTTTTGACCTCCGCACGAGCAAATTTACTCACACATGAGGTACCAATGAAGAGATAGAGAATTTTCGCCAGCATGGTTTCATTCTCTTCTCCCGGATTAAGAACATCGCGGTATGGGCCACGAAAACTAATCGTTCCTCTCGTGTTTTGATTTTCCTCATTATCACCGTCAACACCTTCAGAGTCACCCGGACTAGAGTCTGAAGCGGCTGCTGCAGCATCCTGTTCTGAATCCATCGGACCACCATTCGCTGGTTCGCCTGGAGCTTTTCCGTCAGATGACGGTTCTCCCGCGGGCAATGTGACCGCCTGATTATCCGGTGCATCACTAGGTGCTGGTGCAGGATTTTCTGGCGGTTTATTATTCACTACTGGTTGATCGGATGATTTGTCCGATAATGCCGGGGGTGGTGTGGACGGTGGCGATGATTCTTCAGGTTTCTTATCAACCACGACTGGCGCGGGCTTGGGAGCCGGCGTCGGCGGGGTTGGTTTGGTCGGGGGCATAGGCTTGACTCCTTGATTGGTGGTGGGGGCTGAAGAACTGGCTGGTGTTTGAGCAGGCGGAAATGGAACAAAAGTAGGTGGTGCCTTTTTGGCTGGACCATCTTTGGGATTGGCCACCACTCCATGAACCACGACTTCCGTTACCAACAAACTAGCCAAACGTTTCTTGAGCTCTGAAGGAAGATTTTTTTCCTGCTGACGCAAGACAATTCTTCCAACCGGTGAAGCAATGAACGCCCCAGGCTCTTTTTGCAAAAGCCCATAGGAATTTTTTGCTAGTTCAATAAACAGATCAAACAGTTCATCGTCCGGGACAATATCCGCAGGAAACAAGAAACTATCGATCGCCTTCTTGGCCGCTCGTGGAGAGACAGAAAAATGTTCGAGAAGCTTAAGGACCGCTGCTGTTTCCGGATTTTGGAATTTCTTCAGCAATCGCCCATAGGGATCTCGAGCTATTTTCCCCAACTCTAGTTGTTTTTCAAATGAAATTTTCGGCGGATCGGTTTGCACCTTGCCGTACTTTTTCATGAACTCGATACCTTTATCAGTCAAAACATTTCTGGTGTCATTAACCTTAAGGTATTCGTAGTCTGGACCTTGCAGCTTGACGATGAGGGCTTTAAAAGCGGCTACCTCTGGCACTTCTTCAGCACCAGGATAGAATACTTTATTAATCTCACGCCGAGCGACTGCCCAGTCTGTAGAGCTATTGATAATCAAACGTAGAGCGACAGCCAACTTGTTTTCATTTCCCGGCTCACGCAAAAAAGCGTAAGACAGGATCTTCTTATCGGCGTTTTCAATACGTTCTCTTTCATTAGGTTTTGGCTTTCTACCTAAACCTTTCATACCAGTGTCCTCCTTTCTAGGTAGAGGTTGAGTCGATTGTATTGGCGACGGTTTCGGCGATTGAGTTTCAGATGAGCCTTCTAGTTCTTCTCCATTTTCTGGAGGTGTTCCATCAGTACCATCTAGAACTTGATCATCATCCTTCGGGTCAGCCAAGGGTGCTGCCGCCTCAAGTTGTTTCTGTTCTTTCTTGGACAATTCTTTCGGTTTTGGCATAGCCAAGGTCGCAGCTAGCACATTGTCTGGGTCAACTGACGCTTGTGCCGGTTCTATCTTCTCCGGTCTCGTCGGCGGGCAATAATTTTTATCGCCCATAACGTAGAAACAATTGTGTTTAGAACCTTCTTTCACATTGTCCCTAATCAACTTACTTCTCAAAGCTGTAGCCGAGGCTACATTTGGACGGACGATTTGACACACTGCTATCCACGCACTACCAACGGATCTAGCATCAAATTGAACACCGACTTCAAGAAGACCGTGTCCAGTTTTTGAATCTTCATGCACGTCATGAATATGAATTCCTGGATTAGTATCTTTGACTGGAGCACTTCTCTTGAAGCGAACGATTTGCATACCCTTCTCGTCTTTGAGAATTTCATGCAACATGCCGGCAACTTCTGGTTTTCCTCCTTCCAAAAAATACACATGGCCATCGAATTCACCTTTTTCCACAGGCTGGACGTTTGGTGTGTTCTGACTCATCTTGGACCGCCTTTCTTTTTGGTTTGAAGATTAAAAAGAATATACTCGTAATTTGTAAAATAAGCCGTGCCGACGCACAGGCTCTAATCTAGCTCTAATACTAGGGAGAAAAGTAAATATGTCAACAAAAACCCCACTTGAGGCCGGAGCTCAAGTAGGGTTAGTTTGGCGGCGCTTTTTTAATTGGTGGACAATTAAAAAAGCGCCGCCTCGAGTTTGTTTTTCTCGTTGCGACGCTGTTTGCGGATTCCAAATCCGCTATCTAAGGAACTTTAATGTTTTTGAACATGGCCGCGGTCTCGCGGACCTTCTTTTCAACTGCCGGCCCACCAATGTCATCGATCAGTTCAACCAGTTGACCATTGAGCTGATCTTTGGTCTGTAAAAGCTGAGCGAGCTCCGCTTCAAGAGTGGAGATTCTCAGCTTCTGAGCATCGATTTGTTGCCAGATTCCGTTGACTTCAACCACCTTCTTGTCGATTGCTTCCACACCGGGAAGCAACTCGAGAATTTGCTGAAGAGACATCTGGGACACATCAATGACCGAAGTCAAAGTCGTGTGAGATTGATTGGTCGGAATCTTGTCTTCCGCCAAAAGCTTTTTGGCCTTGGGAGTCAACTCAAGCAACTTGGTGACACTACCACCGCTCTCATAATGCCACTGAATCCAATCATCATTGAAAAGATCACGAAGGCAATAACCGAAGTGTTTGTACGCCGAGTCCGGAAACATTCCAGAAATAATAGCATCGATCTCGTCGTCGGTCAGCGCCTTGTCTTCAAACCGAGCAAAAAGCTCGGCCAGGCGTTTATCCTTCACAAGCCGCTTAAAAAAGGACGGCTTCTTCGGCGATCCCTTTGCCTTTTCCTTTTTAGGAACGGATGCCGGAGGGGTGGGCGGAGCAGCAGACGCAGCAGCACCGGTTTCAGCGACGGTCGTCGTAGTACCAGCACCAAGCAACTTCTGTTCGCCGGCAGTAACCACCGTGCCAGCCTCGGACTGAACGGGGGGCGGATTGCCGATTCCTTCCGGTGCCGGTTTGGCACCGTCTTGATTTCCAGTCATGGGATTTTTCTCCTTATGGGGTTTTGGTTTCTTGATTTTTTTCTCGATTGGAATTGGGTGAAAGAGTTCTTTTTCAATACCCTCACCCCACAGTTCTTTAAGTGCCAACCAAAAATCTTCCTTCTTTGTCGTCTGTTGATTCAAACGAATTTCACAGCGACAACTAGGACCGTAGGCTTGCACCTTGAAGGTTAATCCACTGGGTTTGATACCAGTGAATTTCACCGAACAATTGGCCGACTTGTCGTCTATACCAACTGTCTTGGAACCGATAACCAAAAAGGCATCAGCTCCGGGGATTTTCTCAATCATCGCTTCAATTATCTTTACGACAATATGAGAAAATGGGAATCCCTCAGGGTCAACCAACCTGGCAATTTTTGCCATACAACAACTTTCTCCTTGTTCAATATGTATTTTGCGATTTGGAAAAGAAAAACAGCTCTGTTTTGTCGCAATTTCAAAACGAGCTTATCCGTTGCCGATTATATCATAAAATGGCATTTTGTCAATCTATTTTAGTAAATTGGCTTCGGGGGTACGATATCCGCTAAAAACCCTTAAAATGGTTGCCCCGTTGTAGAATTTGTCATTAAAAATTCATTTTATTTATATATTTATTTCGTGACCGAATTGCCGACACTTAACAACCATGGTCAAATTGACTGTTTTGCTAAAAAACGATGACAAATCTCACAACCGGGTTGCCAAAAAAATGGTTTTATGCTATAAATAGCGCAACGGAATAGTATTCCAGTTTTAAAGCTTTGAGCAACTATAATCAAAAGACAAGGATAAATCATCAGATTCGCGCGAGTGAAGTTCGCGTTATTAGTGAGGACGGCCAAAATCTTGGCGTCATGCCACTTAATGACGCCCTAAAAAAGGCGCAAGATGCTGGATTAGACTTGATTGAAATTTCTCCCAATGCCATTCCCCCGATCGCCAAGATCATGGACTTTGGCAAGTATCAGTATGAGGAGAAAAAGAAAACTAAAGTTGCTAAAACAAAGTTAAAGACTGTTGAAATAAAAACTATTCAAGTCAAAATCGGAACCGGAGAGCACGATTTGGCCCTCAAGGCCGCCAAGGCATCCGAATGGCTCAAAGAAGGAAATCGTATCAAGTTGGATTTGTTCCTCAAGGGACGTTCCAAATACATGGATATGAAATTCTTAAAAGAGAGATTGGACCGCATGTTGGTCTTAATTACCGAGAAGTACAAAATTGCCGATGAACCAAAAAAGAGTCCCAAAGGTGTAACTGTTATTTTGGAGAAAGCCAATTAAATTATTATTAATCAATTAATCAGTTAGTATGAACAAAACTACTAAGTCTTACGCTAAGCGTTTGAAGGTGACTCGCAACGGCAAAATTATTGCTCGCAAGCCAGGTCAGAACCACTTCAATGCTAAGGAAAGCAGTAACAGTCAGCGCAACAAACGTCGTAGCGCTCCACTCGCAATGTCCAACAAAGACAAAGCTCGCTTCCTCATCAACCTCTAATTACTTAACCCGTTAAAATTTAAATACCATGACAAGAGTCAAAAGAGCTACAACTGCTCTCAAATCAAGAAAGAATACATTGAAAATGGTCAAAGGCTATCGCTTTGATCGTTCAACCAAAGAGCGTTCTGCTCTCACCGCTATCGCTCACGCTGGCGCCAACGCTTTCCGTGACCGTCGCGACAAAAAGGGTGAATACCGCCGTCTTTGGAACGTTCGTTTGAACGCTGCTCTCCGTCCACTTGGCTTCTCATACAGCAAGTTCATTGGAGCTTTGAAGAAGAAAGGAATTGTTTTGGACCGTAAGGTTCTCTCACAGATGGCTGCTGAGAATTCCTCTACTTTCGAAAGACTAGTAAATCAAGTTAAATAATAAAAAAACCGCCCCAGGGCGGTTTTTTATTAAACTAATTATGCAATAGTAAATAGTCTAAAACGAGAACTTAAATCATAATATTCCTCGCAGCTTGCTGCGAGCGTCCGAACGCTAAGTGGTGT
>JBAWVR010000052.1:0-5904 GCA_037147155.1 bacterium
TATTAATGGACAAAACTTTGAGATTAAAGAATGAAAAAACAAAAGAGCGGCGCCGCGAGGCGCCGCTCTTTTGTTTTTAATGTTTTAAATATCTCTGCACGGCGAGAATACTAGAGAATGTTCCGATGATTAATCCAGCCCCAACCACAATAAGGGCGATTCGTAAAAAGTCAGACATGTAGAAAGTAAAAAGATTCAAGCCAGAAAAGAATGACGAAAATTGTCCAAGCCAATATGACAGCGGAAACAGTATTGCTAAAACAATTACAGATGAGACAAAACCATAAATAATTCCGCTGATAATAAATGGACCGTTTACATATTTATTACTTGCCCCCACCAAACGCATGACTGAAATCTCCTCACGAGAAATATGGATTACCAAACGAACAGTGTTGAGAGTCACAATTATAGCGACGGCTACAAGCGCAATTACTAGCCATAAAATAAAATTGTTGGCCCAATCAGATAATTTGGTCAAACGATCAATAGCGTCTTTGTTTTCAAAATAATTTATTTTATCAACAATCGAGGTTTTATCTTTGGATAGTACACCATTACTCTTCAAGTAATTGGAAATCGCTTCATATTGAGATGGGTCTTTTGCCTTGACGCTCAAAGACGCGCCGAGTGGATTTTGCCCAAGCTCGGTTAATGATTGCATAACCAAGGTGTTATCCTTGTAGCGAGCCTTAAAATTGTCTAGCGCTTGAACACGACTAGTATAAGTAACCTCTTTAACCTCAGGCAAGCCCTGCAGGTCCTTCTGGACAGCCAAAACATCAGCCTCCTCGGCATCGGTTATAAAATACACATTAACATCCACTCTGTCTTTGATAGCCGAAGTAGTGGCATTAAATACTTCTGACAAAAAGATTGTTCCACCAATTACAAAAAGCGCTAGAGTCATTGCCAAAACAGCCGATAGAGACACAAATTTATTGCGCCAAAATGATACAGACCCGGCTCTAACAATTCTCTTTACATTTACCCAGAACATATTTTTTGCTTGGCCGTCCGCACAGAGCGGATTAGGCCGATTAATCTTATAATGAGTATCTACCCTCTTTGTCGTCGCGGATAATCTTTCCGGCTTCCATGGTTATAACGCGTTTTCCTAATGAATCAATGACGCCTTTATTGTGAGTAGTTAAAATAACAGTTGTGCCCAAGTCATTGATCTTCTTAAGGATCTGAATGATCTCATGTGTGTTGATAGGGTCGAGGTTTCCAGTTGGCTCATCGGCAATAATTACATCTGGTTGATTGACGATGGCTCGAGCTATAGCTACTCGCTGTTTTTCTCCACCGGACAGCTGATTGGGAAAGTTGTGAGCTTTGTTGGACAAATCTACAAGCTCAAGAACGTGTGGTACATCGGAAGCAATTTCATCATCAGTTTTACCGGCTGCCTCCATTGCAAAAGCAATGTTTTCATAGGCGGTCTTGTCAGACAAAAGACGAAAGTCCTGGAAGATGGCTCCAACGCGACGACGAAACATATTTATTTCTCGATGATTGAGCTTGTGAACGTTAGCAGATTCAAAAAAAACTTTGCCGCTGGTTGGTGTCTCTTCGGCTAAAAGCATTTTAATTAGAGTGGTTTTACCCGCTCCAGAATGTCCAACAATGGAAACAAATTCCTTTGGTTCAACAGAAAAAGATATATCCACCAAAGCATGGGTGTGTGAGTTGTATGTTTTAGAAACTTTATCAAAATAAATCATAGTATGGATATATTATACAGTAGAAACAACCAAAAAGAAAAGCCGGTTTTACAAAGGACTCTCCTTTGTAAAACCGGCTTTCAAAAACCCTACTTCTTAATATCCAAATCCTTCTCCGCCTCCAAAAGTTCTTCCAATTCCCCATCAAATACCGCTTCTGGATCATGGATTTCCACATCAGTTCTGTGATCCTTTACCATCTTGTATGGGTGCAAGACATAGGAACGAATTTGATTTCCCCACTCAATCTCCATAGTTTTACTGACATACAAACCTTGCTCTTTCTTCTTTCTTTCCATTTCGCGCCAAGCGTAGAGTTTTCCTTTCAAGATTTGAATGGCTTTTTCTTTGTTTTGCGCTTGAGCACGCTCATTTTCGGAGTGAGCAGAAATATTGGTTGGAATATGCACTACTCGCACCGCTGTTTCTCGCTTGTTTACATTTTGACCTCCAGGACCACTGGAGCGAGAGAATTCGTAGCGAATATCTTCTTCGGGAATATCAATATCATTCAAATTTACTTTTTCTAGTTTAGGAATTATTTCCACCAGGGCAAATGAGGTGTGACGTAAACTATTAGCGTTAAATGGTGACAAGCGAACCAAGCGATGAACACCGGTTTCATTTTTCAAAGCGCCGTATACGCCAGAGCCATCAATTTCCAAAGTAATATTGCGATATCCACCATGGTCATTTTCATTCTCGTGTACCAAGTGATAGCCCCAACCTTTGTTGTCACAATATTTTTTATACATTTCTACCAACATTCTAGCGAAGTCTTCAGCGTCATCTCCGCCTGCTCCAGCAATCACAGTCAAAACCGCACTACCTTTATCGTATTTGCCTACACCAGCCAATTCATCTTTCAGAGTCTGCATTTCACGAATCAGGGACTGAGCCTGCACCTTGTCAGACCAAAAATCAGGCAGAGTCATCATAATTTCAATTTCTTCTATTCTTTTCTTTTTTTCTTCCATATTCAAGAGTATATCAGTTTTTATAACGATTAAAAGCTTCTGGTATTTGTTTTTTTACTGTTTGTTATCCTCAATGTACTTCTGTCTGCAAGCGTACATTGTACTTAGAATTGACGAATTGTATCCATAAAGATTTACTGACGAACTACCACTGTGAAGATTTTCTCCAAAATAAATTCGGTCAGAATTATTGTACAATCTATTTTGATCCATCACGTCAATCTTTTCAACTTTAGTTTTGAAAGCAACATTATCTTCATACAAGATAACGCTTTCAGAATCTGTGGTCTGACCCAAATCAATCTCTTCAGCATAAGTAGTTTTATCATCGATGACAATTTTGGCACCTCCGATAAATACCTGACCAGACTTATCTACAACAGCCCATTTATCTTTAAATACTTTAGCTGTTACTATTTGACTATCTTTTCCATCTAATGCCAAAATACCATTGGCATACAGTGTATCACCACCGAGAGCATTGGAAACTGTAACTAGCCAATCACTTACTATTGAATCCCTGAAGCTTGAATCCCAAAAATAACCATCAGTTGTTCCGCCTTTATTACGTGTATTCTTAACAGGATAATAGTTTCCACCAAAATATATAGCTGGGTCGTTGGGTACTTTTTTTGAATCTAGCACCTCTCCATTAATCCATGTTTCAATTAAAGGCTTCTTGCCAACCAGACTTATTGTTCGTCCATAAATCAAACCATTACACCAATCATTAGTGGATGGGAAAGATTTGGCAATCTCAGGTGTTCCACACTTATTGGTTTTTACATATTTCAAACATTCATCATACTCCACTTGAGCTTGCAGTGGCGATCCAGCCTTTCTTCTGTCATAATCTGTATTACATTTTTGCAATAGCTTACTTATCTGACCATTATTAACAACCTGTCTGGCAAGAACAAGGTTTTTGTCAAAATACTTTTCTTCTGGTTTCAATTTTATATTATAAAAATAATCTAGATGCCCAATTTGTCCATCACCGAGATTGTACTTAAAATCACCAAGATCAAGATACTCCGAATTACTTCTCAAACTATTTATATCACCGTAATCTTTCCCGTTGTATATAACATGTAATTGACCATTTACCTGCTTTTGATACAAAATGCCATTATCGTACAAAAACATCTCCGATATCACGCCATCATTCTGATCATAGAGGTTACCATCATAGTATACATAAGACTTCAAACCATCCTCCTTACCACCACCAGAAACAATCTCATTTTTAATCCAGGCCACATGACCCCCAAATGTTCTGGGTTCGGTACAAAAAGTACTAGTGTTTCTGCGATTTGTCGTATCATTGATATTTGTCATGACACAGTCAGGAATAACCTTTCCGTTCAGAAACAACGCCTCGGCATCCATAGGGAAATAATTAGTTCCTACTTTTGTAATATTTTTAACCGCTTTTTCATAATTTTTAAGTATTTTTACATCAATTATGTTTGCTATGCAACTAGTAGCATATTCCAATCGCTTTAGTGCACTACTATTATTATCTAAAATGTCTGTCCCATTACCACAAGTGTTAGTACAGATCTTATCTTCCCAGTCTGTAACCTCAACCGCTTTTATTTTCTCTGCATCCAATGGTAAAACTTCCTTAAAACACTTTTCCTTGTACAAAATACTTTTAGGCATTCCAACATTCGCATATTTTTTCTCACTATCAATAACTTTAATAAAGCTTGGTTCAAAACCTGAATCACAATTTTTATAATATCCTACGCCACCTTCGATGGTTTTAGTTTGATTAACCGAGACTTGGCTATTAGTAGAATTTTTTGCAGAATAAATATAAGCACCAACACCCACCACCAACACTGCTGCAACCACGGTAATAATAACACCGGCATTTGAACCCAAAATCCCGACTACTGGGCCAGGAGAAACTGGTCCCGGTGTGATGTTTTCTGGAGGCATATATAATTATATTTAAATAATATTAATAGTATTATTATACTATTTTTTGTGATTTTAAACAAAAATGTACAAGAAAAAAGCCACCCTCGGGCAGACTAAGGTGTGGCTTTTTTATTTGGGCTATGAGCCCGGGGTATCCTGATAGGAGTGACCCCTTCTGCAATTGGACCGTCGTCGAGACGGCCGACAAACACCAACACTAAACGACTGCCCAAGGGTGACAAAATAGATATTACTCTTTTTTCTTTTTTATGCAAGACTGGAGCCGAAGGCGAGGATCGGACTCGCGACCCCCACTTTACGAAAGTGGTGCTCTACCAACTGAGCTACTTCGGCTTGGTGTCTATAAAATAGCACAAAATCACTGCAAACAAAAACCACCCCAAATGGGTGGTTTTTGGAGCCGTCGACCAGGAGGCTTGAGGACAAGCCGGATTGGCTACAACTTTAATCAGGATTGGTCAGGAGTTACTAAATATTTTATTCACATTTACATGCTCTAAAATATATAAGTACTCGCGACCCCCGGCTCGCCTGTTTTTCTCATAGTGATTCGAAAAACATGGCTATGCCTTTCAATCCTGGACGTCCAGTATGCAGATACTGGACTTCGACGGTTCCAAAGATAAAACCCCTCTCGGGGTTCTATATTTTTGGAGCCGTCGACCAGGAGGCTTGGAGACAAACCGGATTGGTCACGTATTTTAACTCGCCGTCGCTCATTAAATCCGCTACCCCACCTCGTCTGTTTTTTCTACTAAAAAAACATGACTGCGGTTTTCAATCCTGGACGCAAGTCGAGCAGTCGACTTGCTTCGACGGCTCAGAATTAAAAAACCACCCGTTTGGGTAGTTTTTTAATTCTGAGCCGTCGACCAGGATTGAACTGGTGACCTCGTCATTCGTTTACACCTCTCGTTACCGGAGGACTAGACTGTATCTTTTTCCATAAATGGAAACCCTTGTCAGTCGTTCGGGCGCCTTGTGCGCCACGGTCTTGTCCCTTGATTACTCTTAGGATATTAACCGTAATTCGGGATTCATATAAAAGTTACCAATTATATGGGCAGGGGTTACGACCCACCAATGACGTGCTCTACCAACTGAGCTACGACGGCATTTTACACTATTTAGTAGTTACTAAAACATGCATTTGGTACGCCAATGATAATAGCTTATTTATTAAAGTTTTTCAAGTGTTTCTGTGATTAGCTTTTTAAGCTTAACATTATTAAAATAAACAATAATGACCC
>JBAWVR010000053.1:0-5623 GCA_037147155.1 bacterium
GATACACCACTTAGCGTTCGGACGCTCGCAGCAAGCTGCGAGGAATATTATGATTAAAAACACTCCCACCACCACAGCAAAAGAGGAGACCAAACTTTCCATCACTAGTGTCTCAAAAATAAATAATACAAGAAACGGAAGCGTAATCACATGGATAGTTATTCTAATAATTCTCATTATCATTGCCTCTATCTACAGAAGACAAAATAATTAAATAATTATGAAAAAGACCTGGTTTTAGTCCAGGTCTTTACTTACTTCGTTGATGAGTCTAAGGACTGCTGGGCGACCGATTTTAACTTTGATTTCTTCGGCGGTGAACCAGGCACAATCTACAATTTCTTCTTTGAATTCCTCTGGAGTTTTTGGCTCCTGGCCTTCTTCGGGGAAGCCGAGAAAGTAAGCATTCTTTTTATTTACTCTCTGTTCTTCACGATTGAAGAAAAAGTCGGCAATATATTTTTTGTCGGTTTTGATAAAACATTCAGTGATACCAGTCTCTTCCCAGAGTTCTCGGCGGGCGGCTTCTAATTCATTTTCACCGATATGGCGATGTCCACCAGGGAAGCCCCAAGGTCCAATAATATGTTTGACCAATAGAAAATGCCAAACCCCGTCTTTTTTCTTAACGGGAATTACACCATAGGCTGCATCATGCTTTAAGTCCGTCTCTGTCATATTAATAAGTATATCAAGATTCTACCTGATTTTAACTTGATACGCCAGTTTTTGTGTGGTTTAGGGTAGGTAGTGAAAAAAATAAACAGAA
Organism: bacterium; assembly: GCA_037147155.1. Taxonomy (GTDB): domain Bacteria; phylum Patescibacteriota; class Minisyncoccia; order Phycocordibacterales; family GWA1-40-21; genus JBAWVR01. The sequence goes on from JBAWVR010000053.1 coordinate 770, forward strand.
AACCCACCACCGCGACAGGGGTGGTGGGTTCCTGTGTTGGTGGTGGGTGTGTTAGCTCACCATGATTTTGTGGATTTCGTCCACAATTTCATCCGAGGCCCCCTTTTCGAGATTGCCCCAGTAAATGTTGGCAATCCTCTCCATTTTTTCAGCAATCGGTCCATGAGCTTGGTCTGGACATTCCTTGCCAATAACCCCTTGGTGGAGGCGGCACAAGATTTGTGCAGTTTCAAGATGTTTGACGGTTTTTGCTTCATCAAGAAGCTGGGCGATTTCCCCCTTGGATAAGGGATAGTAATCTGGAACCGTTTTATGCCAATTGGTTTCTTTTCCTGCTTCGTGTAAGCACGGGATTGGATAGAGTTTTGTCTTCATTTTTTCTCCTTTCGAGAATTTTTGGTTTTGTGGGAGGGAACAAACTTATAATATAATCTTAACATATTAAGAATATTATGTCAAGTATATAAAACTTGCAATAATACTCGATTATAACCCCTTGCCTTTATTCAATAATTTGGTAATATAGAAACACCATACCTTAAAAAGTATGAGTTTGCATTCCGTGGTAGCTCAGTGGTAGAGCGGTCGCCTGTGTCTCGGTTCAATATCTTGTGGTATACTTTAATAATGTATACCAAGAAAGATAAAAGAACCTATGCCGACCGAGCCGAATATATGCGCGAAGCTGTAAAACGAAGACGTAAAAAACTTCGTGAAATGGCCAGAGCATCTAAAGGCAACAAGTGTATAATATGTGGCTACAACAAGTGTGATCGAGCTCTTAGTTTCCATCATCTTGATTCATCCAAAAAAGAGTTTGACCTTTCTACGAGAGGTTTGACTAGATCTTGGAAGAAGATAGAAAAGGAGATTGAGAAATGTGTGCTCGTTTGCTCAAATTGTCACATGGAAATACACGAAGGCATTACGCAGCTTCCTAAAGTAATTTAGATTGAAAAATGAGGTGAATTGCTGGAACCCCGAACACTTCTTCTTACACAAAAAGATAGTGAGGGCAATCAGCAGCCAAGTCCACTTTGTGGAAAGGTTCAGAGACTATCTCGAAAGAGAGTAGCTACCAGTAAAATGGTCGCGAAGCGCCCCACATCCCACTCACACAAGTGAAGGATGATGATATAGTCCATACCGGGAGAAATCTTGGATTAAATGTAAGCGATTGGTCGTAGGTTCGATCCCTACCCACGGAGCAAGATGGGACAGACCGGTGCGAAAGCATCGGTTTTTCCTTGTAACATAAAGGTTTTCTGCAGTTCGTAACTTTCATTTAGCTTTGGTATCCATTCTAATAGATATTCACAGACCAAATTGTAATTTGGCTTTATATTGTGCTGGTTTTGTGTAAAGTTCGTAAATAATTGAGACATCAGCAATCTCTTCTCATCGATGTTCGCTTTTTCGTAAATTTCTTTAGCTTTAAAGGCTAGTTCGTGAATTATTAGTTGAAGGTCTTGATAGTCGTCACTCTTTGTAAGAACATTATCGAGTGTTGCTTCTAGCGCAGATTCTTCTGCCTTACATTCAGCTATTTTTCTTTCACAATATTCAAGATCCACCTCTCTGTTTATTTTGGCTTCAAAGTATTTATCTTTCTGTTTTCTGATGCTTTGTAATAGACCGTTAAGCCTTTGAACCTCCGTTTCTCGAAGTTTGATCTGCCCGGCATTTTCTTCTTTAATAATATCCTCGATCCATCTCAATACACCTTCGTCTCTAGGGGCTATTTGTTTGAAAACGGTGTTTATCTGCTCATCCACTTCTTTCTCCTTGATATAGGTCTTTTTAGGGCAACTACGGGACTTCAAATGGTTGTTACAGTGGCCATACCAGGTTCCTTTCTGCATTTCCCAGCTCAAAACGCCTCCGCAACCTTCACAAAATATCTTTCCTTTAAAAAGTGAGTTGTGTTTAGTGTTTAATATCGTTTTACCACGTCTCTTGAGGATGCTCTGAACTTTGTCGAATACATCTTTTGAGATTAATGGTTCATGCTTGGCTGGATATATTTCATTATTCCATCTCAGCTTACCGTAATAAAATGGGTCTCTAAGTAAGTTATATATTCTGCTCTGTAGTATTCTGTTACCGCCTGTTGATCTCAAACCCAGCTTATACATTTCATCCTCAAGACTTATAACAGAATGGTTACCGGTTGCATACAGTTCAAACATTTTTCTAACATGGTGTGAACTCTTGTCGTCTATCACATGTATTTTATGTCCCTTCTCGCCAATCGTCTTATAACCTGTTGGTGGTTTTGTTGGTAGCCACCCCTGTGTTAGTTTCTCTTTCTGGCCCTTCTTAACCTCCTCGGATAAGTTGGAGATGTATTTCTTGGCTAAAACAATCTCAATATCCCATCTAAACTTTTCATCGGACTTAGCATTTTTGTGTATTACCAGGTTCTGTTTAACAAAGTGGATCTGTCTATCTGGATTTGAATCAACCCAATCATTTCCTACCACAGCCTCTTTCAAATTTCTGGTTAAACGGTCTACTTTTTCACAGAGAAGATTTGTGATCTTATTCTTGTCTATATAACCCATCATTTCGCTAAATACTTTTCTTTGTTTTGCACCACTAGCTGACTCGGCCACAGAAAAGACCTTCAAGACGTTCAGGTTCTTTCTTAAAGCATACTCTTTTAGGAGTTTCTCTTGTGCCGGTAAAGAATACCCCGTTTCTTCTTGTTCCTTGGATGAAACCCGACAATATATTACCGCATTTAAACTACTGTCTTTCATTTTTGAGTTGTTAAAAACCTCATATATTATACCTCTTTTATGACTATTTAGCATTATTTCTAGGCATTCTTTCTTCTGTCCGTATTCTTTGTTGAATGTTAAAAAGGGTGAGGTAGTAATTGGCCACACCGTTGGCCACTTCGCTTATTTGCTCATCGGAATAATTCTCAAAACCAGCACAATTCTTGTGAAGTTCTTTAAACTTATGAAGTTGTTCTGGTTTGAGTTCCATTGGTATTATCTAATCGTTATCTTTTTTGGGAAGTAGTAATCCCAAGCGTTCCATTTCATCTTTAATCGATCTTAGTCCTTTGTTGGTGGGCTTCTCTTCGGTTGATAAAAGATTGATTTCTTTCTTATTGTTCATTCGTAGACTTAGAGTATCCATTTTGGCACTGTCTGGTACACCTTTTTGGTACTGTGGTGAGTCTTTATGGGTACCGTCACTAATTTTTTTACTAGTATCCGAAAGGGTACTATCTACTTCTGGTTTCTTCGGCATCAAAAGAAAGTAGTAATTCTTCTCTCTTTTATTGTTTCTAATTATCTTAATTAATTCATGTCTCTCTAAGATCTTTAGATATTTACTGACAGTGTTTCTCTTGCCAATACTCGAGCATTTCAGAATTGTCTCGTATGATGGCCAGCATGCTTGGTTTTTACTGTTGGCGTGTTTTGCTAGGGCGCAGTACAGAGCTATTCCTTGAGGTTTAATTATTGAGGCATACCAGTCCAAAATTTCATTATCAAAATAAAACCTAGTCGGTTTTCGCCGCGGACGTATGTTATGGGGTATTCTGATATGAGAGGGTAGATTCATTTTAATTTATGTAATCCTTGCCTTTACCTATCCATGCTGTATAAGCGTGTCTTTATATCCTTCAAACTATTAAAGTACGCCAATGGCTCTACGTTGAGTGAATGTGACCAAAAGCCTTGAATTAATTGATCAAGTTCTTTGCATCTTTCAATGTAAAATATGGCTCTTGAGGGATTACTCTTATCAATCGCTTCAATTTTGCATCCGAAGTAATACAGAGTAGAGACTAATGAAATGTCGGTACTCTCGAAAAATTCTTTTTTTGTCATATGTTATTTATTAATAATTTAAACCTCTGTGTTTATGATATTAAAAATAATACAAACCTGTAATTGACCCATGAATAACAAAAAACACCCATTTCTAGGTGTTTTAGATAAGGTTATTAACAACCACTAAAGGTTTGTTCTATTTCAAACTAAATTCAAAAATATAGTTTTCTTCATCTAAATAATAACCAGAGGTGTCTGACTGACCAATAAGATCAGGTGCTGTTTTGTTTAGTTTTAAACATTTCTTAAAGTTGATATTTATCTGTTTAATTTCTTTTGATGCTAGGTATTTTTCTTGATCGTTATACGAAGATAAATCATCTAATCTTACAGGTCCATCAGTCTTCAGTTTTTTGATTATTTGGAATCTTTTCCCCCTAATCCCGTATTTATTAATTGGGCTTTGCTTTAAATAAATACCTTTGCTGTTAATACAAACAGTTTGTTTTTGATGTATCTTTGTATCATTAATATTTGAATACAAATTACTACATTTTTCATAAACCTCGTCAAACCTTGGTCTTAAAATTATTATTCTCGTCTTAATGTCTCGACTCTTATCGAGTGCAAATGGTGGAACCTTACCTTTATCACCAATTTCAATTACCTTATCTAAAAACAGTTTTCTTAGTATTTTGCTCTGAGTGTCATCCGAAGGTGATATCCCGGTATAGCCATCTTGTTTTTCAAAAGGCATAGCTAAGTGGATATAAAAAGTATCTCCAAGGAGCAAACCTTGCTTCCTTACTTGTTGAAGGACATACCAGACCTCCTGTTCAAAAATATCTTCTAGTTTCATAGTAATCGTAATTATTAGCCTCATTTACAATATACCACAGTCAACCTTGAAATAAAGTCATTTTAATTGTAGTATTAAGGGACAATTTAATATCAGTCGACCTAACCCCTTAGTCGTCAAAAAGCTAAGGATATGGTTGCAAATCGTCGTAAACAAAGAACCTATCATTAGGCTCGTTTACGACGTCATATCTGGAAACGG
>JBAWVR010000054.1:0-5190 GCA_037147155.1 bacterium
AAGTATATGAAGGAACATGGTATTAGCGATATCGTCCATAGATATATGGAGGAAGTGTTGCATGGCACAACTTTTACAAAGGTGAATAAAATAAACACTTTTTCATTTCTTCAGTTTTCTTTGCCTTTAATTACTAGTGCCTCAGAATTTACTTTGGACAAAGATAAAATAATAGAAGGTTTTAGAGAGAATATCATTCTTGATACCGTGACAAGTATCAAAAAAACTGAAGATGGGCATTTGGTTAAAACTTTAAAAGAAGAATACTTGGTAAAGAATGTCGTTGTGGCAACGCCTCCCAATGTATCAACAAAACTTTTGCACATGAAAGAACTAAAAGGTGGCGTTGATGCCTACATGTTTCATATAGTTGGACAGGCAAAAGTAGATTGGCAGGAAACTAGATTTAATTTGTTTTCTGATGAGAATGATATGCTGGCGATCGCTTTTATGGCTGACAAGTCATGTTTATTTTATTCAAAAAAATCTAATCCGGATTTGGATAAATATTTTTATGACTACAAAGTTATTGAAAAGAAGTTTTGGAATCCGGCTTTTAATCTTGAAGGCGGAGTTCTGTGGCCAAGTAAAATTGAAGATGGACTCTTGCTCATAGGTGACCACAATGTGTGCGATATCGATGACGCGTTTATAACTGGAATTTTCGCAGCTAATCAGATTTTAAAAAATAAGTAATTAAATAAAACAACAGGTTAGACACCTGTTGTTTTATTGTTTGCCCCCTCTCTAAAAACTTTATATACCTCAAACGGTTTTGGAATACTTACCAACCAATACGGATTGTTTCGCATCCTTCTATTTACATAAACAATCGAAGTTGGAGTGGAAATCAAAATACTACCAGTCGTTCCACCACACAATCTATCAAACAATCCAACTTGAACTTCAGAATTGGTAATCTTATCAAAATCCAACATAATAACTTTCTTGGAGATAATGCCTTTTTGAATAATCACTTTTTTGTCAGTAATAGTGTATTTGGTAAAAAAGAAAACAATTGCGGTGTAAATGATATTTAAAATTAAAAAAATAATTATGAAGCCAAAAGACGGGGCTAGCCAAGGAAGGATACTTTTTATAAGTTCTGGTTTGGCAAAAACGGTTTTATCTTGGAAATAGACTATAAGTATAAAAGCGATTATCCAGCCCAGAACAAAGACAAAAAGCGAAAAAGTTTTGTTGAATAAGAATGGCCAGAATTTTGGACTACCGGTCCAGAGGTTTTTTTCGTCAGTATTAATGAGTTCGTTTGTTTGAAGCATGATAAGAAGGATTATAGCACACTTGATTATTGGTGTTGAATAAGTTATATTTTTGACATTGGGCGATTAGCTCAGTTGGTAGAGCATTCGATTGACGTTCGAAATGTCAGAGGTTCGAGTCCTCTATCGCCCACAGAAAGCCACCGAGAGGTGGCATTTCTCGTGGTGCGATAGAGGACTCGAAAGACGGAACGCACTGAGGCTCTGCGAGGTCTGAATACACCAGTATTCAGAAGTGAGTCGGGGTCGAGACTTTTTCTGAGTGGCGACGAAGAAAAAAGTCGTGACAGAGTCCTCTTTTCAATTATACGAGAAGCGTACTCGCGGTCCTTTATCTCCCCCCCCCAACAATAGCCGAAAGGCTATTTTTGTTTTGTTCGGTTTGAGATAATCAAAATCTGTGTATAATGGAAGTATGGAAATTCCCGTATTACACGAAGACAAAAATATAGTCATAATCAACAAACCAGCCGGTTTGGTGGTCCATGGCGATGGCAAAATAGATGAATATACCCTAGTGGACTGGATTCTAGAAAAATACCCCAAAATGAAGAATATTGGCGAGCCTTTGGTGTTGGCTGATGGTACCGAAATCGTTCGCCCTGGTATTGTGCATCGCCTAGACCGTGAGACTTCTGGCGTACTTTTGATTGCCAAGACACAGAAGGCTTTTGATTTTTATAAAGACAAATTCAAGGGTCGCCAGATCAAGAAAATCTACCATGCTTTTGTGTGGGGAGAGATGAAAGAAGAGGAAGGCAAAATCAATCGTCCGATCGGCCGTAGCTCTAGCGATTTTCGTCGTTTTTCAGCCCAGAGAGGGGCTCGTGGAGAGATGCGTGACGCTTTGACCGAATATCGAGTATTGCATCGTGGTAAGGGCTTTTCATTTGTTTCTATCACTTTGAAGACTGGCCGTACCCACCAAATCCGTGTGCATTTTTCAGCGATCAATCACCCAGTTGTGTCAGATACCCTGTATGCTCCAAATATGAAGAAACAACTTGGTTTCAAACGCGTTGCCCTCCATTCCTACGCTATTTCATTTATTGACCAGAATGACAAAGAGGTGATAGTCAAAGCTCCTGATCCAGCTGATTTTAAGGTGGCCGCCAAGAAAATTGGTCTAATCTAATATTTACTTGCCTTTTTAAGGCTTTCATGCTAAATTGTTCCCATTATGGCAATTAACATATCACCGGTAAATATTGAAGAACGCAAGAAACTTGATGTTCGCTCAGGCGACACTGTTCGTGTTTGGCAGAAAATTAAAGAAGGCGACAAGACCCGTTTACAAGCTTTTGAAGGTTTGGTATTGGCTCGTAAGCATGGTTCAGAAGCTGGAAGCACATTTACTGTTCGTAAAGTTGTTGACGGAGTTGGTGTTGAGAAGATTTTTCCTCTCTACTCACCAAACATTGATAGCGTAGAAATGATTCGTCGCTCAAAGGTTCGTCGTGCAAAACTTTACTACATCCGTGAAAAAGCTACCAAGGAAATCAAGCGCCACATGCGCAAGATCATGACCGTTAAGGAAGTGAAGGAAGAAAAGACCGAGGAAGCTAAAGCTTAGTTTCAAAACAAAATTAAAACAAAAAATCCGCCAAGAGCGGATTTTTTGTTTAAATCAATTGGTAGACGCTACTACTTTGAGCCAGTAATTAATAAATGATATTATTAATATACATATGGCTAAAAGGGGAGCAAAAGCACAGAATAAAGTAAATATTAAATGGTCGGCAAATTTCGCCTACGCCATTGGGCTTATTGTGACAGATGGGTGCTTATCAAAGGATGGTAGACATGTCTCCTTTGTATCAAAAGATTTGGATCAAGTGGAGAATTACAAAATATCATTAAAAATTGATAATAAAATTGGTAAAACCTATTCAGGATTTGATAAAAAGATGGCTCATCGCATTCAATTTGGAGATGTTAGTTTCTGTTCTTTTCTTAATGATATAGGTATAACAAAAAATAAATCAAAAACCATCGGCGAAATCAAGGTGCCAAATAAGTATTTTTTTGACTTTTTAAGGGGTTGTTTTGATGGAGATGGTAGTTTTTATTCTTATTGGGACAAAAGGTGGAAATCTAGTTTTATGTTTTATACAGAATTTGTTTCTGCGAGTAAGAAACACATTGATTGGCTGCAAAGTGAAATTTTTAAAAAGATTAAGGTGAGTGGACACATAACCAAAGGGAAAAACAATGTTTGTTATCAATTAAAATATGCTAAAGCGGACTCATTGAAATTACTAAAGAAAATGTACTACAAAGACAATAAAATCCATCTCGAAAGAAAAAGGTTGAAAATTGTTAAGGTTTTAGGTATAGTGGGTGAGAAGTTGCCTTAAAGCGGCTTTGATATGCGCGAGTGGCGGAACTGGTATACGCGTACGCTTGAGGTGCGTATGTCGCAAGACTTGGAGGTTCGAGTCCTCTCTCGCGCACAATTAAAAAACTCCCATTCGGGGAGTTTTTTAATTGTGCGCGAGAAAGAAGTGATAATATCACTTCTGTGAGGACTCGAAGACCGGAGCTAAAGACTTTCACCAGAAAGTCTTGCGAGGTCGTGCCCAGACAAAAGTTTTTGACGAAAAACTTTTAGTCGAGGGAGAGATTCCTCTCTCGCGCACAAAATAACGGCAGAATGCCGTTTTTTTGTGCGCGAGAAGTGAGTGATAGGAATCACTCACGTGAGGACTCGAAAGGCGGAGCCAATGATTTTTAGTAAAAAATCATGCGAGCCAAGGTCGTGAAAATTTCTGAGCGACTGATGAATAAATTGTTCCTGATAGAACTGATTGATTTGCTAATTTTATAGATATATTAAAGTGTTAAATATTAGCAAAATATTATATAATTAATATATATGAAAAAATACTATATTTTATTTGCCGTGTTAGTAATAGTTGGTTTTTGTTTGTTGTATTATTTTAATAATTCAAATCGAACAACCTGCTGGCCATATTGTGACAACATGATTGAAGGCAAAAATTAGATTACGTATTTAATATGTTATACACAAAAAAGGGTGATGATGGCAAAACAACTATTTTTGGTTGCGATCAGAGATTATCCAAGAGTTCAGCCATAGCGGAAGCTCTCGGAGCTCTAGATGAAGCCAATTCATATCTTGGTGTTTGTAAGGAAGAAGTCTTGGACAATGATGTAGTATTTGAAAATAAAAAGTTTTCAGAAATTCTCCATAATATTCAAAACAATCTTTTTACTGTCCAAGCTGAAGTGGCCGGTGCTCCAAAAAATATTGATAAAGAAAAGTTAGCTGACTTGGAAAAAGTCCTGAATGCCATCGAAGCAACTTTACCAGAACAAAAAACTTTTATTATTCCCGGTGGAACAAAAAATTCCGCTCATTTGGACTTTGCTAGAACCTTGATTCGTCGAGCCGAACGCCGAGTGGTAGCAGTGACCGAGGAGGGAATCGCCAAGATTACCCCAGAGACATTGGCTTATCTCAACCGACTTTCCAGCTTTTTGTATGCTGGGGCTAGACTTTATACCCATAAATCTGGTATAAAGGAAGAACCGCCGAGATATTAAGACATATCTCAGCGACCATGGTGGCTATAGTTTAGTGGTAAAACCTCGGTTTGTGGAGCCGAAGTTGCGGGTTCGATTCCCGCTAGCCACCCAAGTAAAAAACGGCTTAGGCCGTTTTTTCTATGGGTGGCTAAGCCGATATGGAAATATCGGCGGCGGGAATCGAAAGCCGCAGCCGACGAAGTCCAAACTCACCAGAGTTTGGCGGCGAGGCGGGGTCGAGAGATTTTTCTTGTGACGACAAGAAAAATACTCGTGACCGTTTCCCGCTAGCCACTTATTTCATAAATCAACTACCCCGCAGCAAGCTGACGGGGTATGAGGAGTTCCAGTGCCAAAA
>JBAWVR010000055.1:0-5141 GCA_037147155.1 bacterium
CCAAAATACCTAAAATAATGTAAATAACAGTCATATAAATTTAAAATTAAGATTATTAACCGACAGGGGCATTATAGCACAAATGGGAAGGATTTTCATTATTCCCCATTTATCATTTCCACATACACTCTCCGTATTGTCATCCCGGGCTTGACCCGGGATCCAGGCGACCTTTCCGTAAGGAAAGTCTGAAATCGAAACCTGGATTCCTGCCTTCGCAGGAATGACAGAAAAAAACGCATGAGAAAACCGCTAGCCGAGACTAGTGGTTTTCCCTGGTCGGACTAGCGGTTATTATTTACTTGTTTTTATCACTTTCATGCTTTTCATCAACCACCTTAATCAGTTTCAGATAACCATAGGCATCTTCTGGCCGACCAGCTTTTACCGCACTTTCGATGCCAAGATTAACAGAAGCTCGCAAAAGAATATAGTCAGTGTGCATTCCGACGTCTACTCGAGCAAGAATTTCGATAAAAGCTTCCACCTCATCATCACTGATTGGATTAACCTTCTCAACCAAATCATAAAGTGTGTCTGAGAGCTCTTCAGCGGTCACCGCCTCTTGCTTACTCAATTCCTTGAGCGTTTTAATCCCTTGCATACTTAACCTCCTGTGTTTTGATTCAGCGGGAAAGGCGTGCAAGAACCATCTTGTGTTCATGGGCATCCTTGGAGTGTCCGCGCTCCATCTGATCAGCCGCACCATTTTCCGCGTAGCCAGCCAAGAGATGTTTCTCCGTGTTGGTCAGGATGACCCGATCGATAAGACTGATTACCACTCGGCTGGAAATAGCCCACCCACCATCGACGTAGTTTTTCATCGTGGCGATAAGCTCGGCCGACGTCACTTTTTTCTTGCTTTCCAGTTCAGCAAAGGCATGAATTTTTGCTGCTTGTGCTACTGGTAATACTTGAACACTCATGTTTTTTCTCCCGATTAACAGTTTTGACTCAAAATTTAAAAAGAAACCCTGGTATTAAGGTAACACAATAAGATATCTATGTCAATAATACCGTTAAATTATTTGAGCGGCAACGACACCGCTAAATATTCCAAAATTCCCTTCCATGATGGTGATTCATCCTCGGTGTAGGAGCTGATTTTGGCGAGCATCTCCGCCATACCCGGCACAGACTTCAGATTCCCTCCCTTGGCTCGATCTAGATATTCGCGGAAAACCGCTTGGACAAAATCCCGCACTTCTTTGCGAGTAATCTTCTCATCTTTCAAACTTTTATTTATTTCCTCAGCCTGAGCAATGCGATAAGCAATGTTGCCAGAAAGAAAATCGGGTGCTGAGAGAAAATCGTGCTCGCTTTTAGCCACTCCACTATCGAGCCTGAGAGTAATCAAACGAGAAGAAATAGTTGGCAGGATTTTTCGCCCTGACGGTAAGATCAAAAAAACTTTGGTTTGGGGAATTGGTTCTTCAAAAAACTTGAGGAGAACATTTTGTGAATCGTCGTTGATCGAGTCGGCGACAATCGTCACCACTTTGAGTGGACCAAATGGACGAGTAAAAGTGTGTTTCAAAATATCATCACGCACAGAACCGACTTTGAGTTCATTGTATTGATGGAGATAAAAATCGGGATTGGCCAGAGTGGTAAAATTCAGCAATTCTTGCAAATCGTTTTTGAGACTAGCCAAAGTCGCTTCTGGCTCACCCAAGAGACAATAAGCGTGATGAGTAAAATCACAGTTCAGAGTTTTGAGGGTTTTTGACTGATTGGCGGACATAGGATGATTATACGATAGTTCAGATAAAATACCAAAGCAAAAAATAATTACCTAATTCACCATGGTGAATTAGGTAATTTGAAAGATTTTGATTAAAACAAAAGCACCCCACCGAAGCAGGGTGCTTGGGCGGGGTGACGAGGCTAATGCATTTGAGGCAGTTTATCCTTGACGGACGAGACCTTTACCGAGTGCAGATTAAAGCACGTGACGAACTGAAGAATGGTATTGCTACCACTGACACAGACACTGATGGTCTGGGCTTCCTTGTCAAAGCCGTAATCGATCTGGATCCCCTCGTGCCCCTTAAACGCATCTGCGATTTTCTGAGCACGCTCTTTAACCTCTTTGGGGAAATTGGTCGTAACATCATGCACGGATCCAACGAGCAGGACCTGGACCTCCAGACCAAGTGTCAGAGCAGACATGATGCCATAGGGAGCGTCTCCCCATACTGAACGGAAGTCGTCACTGTAGTAGTGATAGATTTCCCTCGTTTTTTCGGGCTTAACGGGCGGGTTACTCATGGCTGATTTCCCTTTCATGGGCTGCAGGTTTATACATTTCTAGTCTGACCTGATAAGCATTCGGCTTACCAGTACTTTACTTTCTATCCAAATGATACAATTATAGGAGAATAAGTCAATGAAGCCCGGCACGTAGTCGTGCCGGGCTTCATTATTCTCCTATCGTTTCGAAATAATACTCCTCTTATATGTATCCAAGTGCTCCAAGGCAATACCCGTTCCTCTCGCCACACAATACAATGGATCCTCAGCAAGAATTGCCTTCACACCAGTACGGCGGAAAACGAGTTCTGGCAAATTACGCAATTGTGATGAACCACCAGTCATAATAATACCGCGGTCAATAATATCAGCTGACAATTCTGGTGGAGTTTCCTGCAACACATCTTTGATCGCTTTGATCATGTCGCGAAGTTCACGAGCAATCGCTTTTACAATTTCATTGGTTTTGATTTCGGTCGAACGAGGAAGCCCTGAAATAAAGTCGCGCCCCTTGATAGTCATAGACAATTCTTCTTCGACAGGTACCGCTGAGCCAATCTTCACCTTGATTTCTTCCGCGGTCTGATCACCAATCGCTAGATTGAAAGTTTTCTTGATGTAGTCGGCAATCGCCGCGTCAATTTTGTTGCCTGCGCATTTTACCGAAGTGGATGACACGATACCACCGAGAGAAATCACAGCCACGTCAGTCGTACCACCACCAATATCTACCACCATGTGACCAGCTGGTTCATAAATAGGAATACCCGCACCAATCGCCGCCAAAATCGGCTCCTTGACCACGTACGCATTTTTCGCTCCCGCTTTCATCGCGGCCTCAATCACCGCACGACGTTCAGTCGAAGAAATACCAGCGGGTACAGACACCATGACATCAGGTTTAAAAATATTCCACTTGCCGAGAGCCTTATCAATAAAATATCTGAGCATCGCTTCGGTCACACGATAGTCAGCAATCACACCATCCTTCATCGGGCGATAAGCAATAATATTATCAGGAGTTCTACCAATCATCATCTTGGCTTCATTTCCCACTGCCAAAATTTTATTATCTTGTTCAGACACCGCCACTACAGACGGTTCAAACAAAACCACACCTTTGCCCGGCAAAAAAACTAGAGTGTTTGCCGTCCCGAGATCGATACCGATACGCTTGGTGAAAAATGACATAAATGTGGTGTTTTAAGCTATTAAAATATCCAGCTAATCATAGTGCTATTTGGCTTTTTTTACAATATCTTGACACGACTTTTCTATTGTATTGTATGTTGTAATAAACTTGACTTTTTCTTCAGCACTGGTATAATGTTTATGGAAAGGTAGACATAGTCCACCTTCCAAAGTTTCGGCATCAACCGAAAAGTTCTTTGGGACTCGACACCTATGTGTCACTCCCCATCCGGTTCAGCTTATAAGTGCCTTCGTGCCACCGTGATGTAAAAAATGCTGATTGTTCTTCAATCGTGTAATGACTATGTCGTTACACTCCATATAGCACTTCCGCTATTCCTTCCATTCCTTTTTCCATTCTGCTATCCCAGCCATCTCTCACGAGGTGGCTTTTTTTATCTATTTTTAAACTCAACTTTGACAAACCGATGTCAATTTGCTCAAATAACATTAGATTAGTATCAAGTCTCAAACGTTTCAAAACACAACCAAAGGAGCCTAGCCATGAATACAAGTCAAACGGCCTTGGAAGTCATGCGTGGTCTATTCGACAGAAACAAACAGCTCAGTGAAAATCTGTTCGTTGTCAGTATCGGCAACCTTTCTGGCATCTATTCTATTGCTCAAGGCAAACTTGTCCTCAGCTTGGATTATGTAGATATCGAAAGGAGCCGAAAGAGAGATCTCTTGAAGATCAAGAATCTTTTTCATCACTACGGATACTTTTCGCTTTCTCAGGAAAGAATTGTTGTTCCGATCCAGTTCGAGCGCATTGATTTCTTGGATGAAAATTCTGGTCTAGTCGATGATGACAAGTTCGTCATCTTCGATACAGAATTCAAAGCGTTTGGTTTGTTTTCAATCACGACTCAATCGATAGTTCTGCCCACGAAATATCAGGAAATCAAATTACTTCCTGGCGACCGAATCCTCGTGAGAAAGAACTACAAATTCGGTGTGCTGTCTTTGATTGATTTTGAGGAATTGCTTCCCTTGATCAATGACAAATTCGGACCCCGAATCGACTGCGATTTGGTTGTCGTGAACAGAAACGGAGCCGTTGGCGTCTACTGCCTAATGGAAAAGTGTTTTGTTATTTCTCTGAGTTACAAGGAGATCACTCTGGAGAAAGAAACACTTATCATCACAGGCTTTGACAAAACAAAGACCACTGTCCAAGTGGTTGAAGCCAGAATCGCCAAAATCTGACACGGCCTCACTCGCGCCCCGCTATCTTGCGGGGCGCTTTTCATTTGCACGATATAGCACATATGCTATAATTGTTCCATTAACATTTAAAAATATTTGTACATGAATGAACTAACATCCATTGGCAAAGTAATTCAAGACTTACGCCAAAAGAAAAATTTGACCCAAGAACAATTTGCTCAAAAGCTCGGCACCACCCAGAGTGCGATTGCTCGTATTGAAACTGGCGAGCAAAACCTCACCACTGAAATGATCGGCAAGATTAGTGATGCTTTGGATTTTAATTTGGTTCAAGTCTCTGACGGTGCTCTCAATATTGAAATTCATGGCGGCAAAAAGCTCGCTGGTGAGATTGTAACCAAGACTTCCAAAAACGGCGCGGTTGGACTACTTTGTGCTTCCCTTCTAAATCATGGCAAGACTACTTTGAAAAATGTACCGAAGATTGAAGAGGTCTATCGCATTATTGAAGTACTCCAAAGTATCGG
>JBAWVR010000056.1:0-5125 GCA_037147155.1 bacterium
CATTTATTATAGTCCTTTATAAAAGACATGTAAAGGACAATAGGTGTGGATAACTCTGGGCATTTTAAATAAAGGACAACTTACTCTAAACTAAAACAAAAACCGCCCTCTCGAGCGATTTTTGTTAAAATAGTATGTTTTATTGATATTTGATTGAATATAGGAATACCCCTCCATCATACTCTTTTATCAAGAACTTTGTTTTAAGGTCTTGCGACAAACCTTCATAGGAATATGCACGCACATTTCTCACCATATCTTGATCTGCGATGTTTGGTCTTACTGTCCAACCATCCTCTAGATTCACATCCTGCCAGGTCACACCAAAATCCGTGCTAACTTTATGGGCATGTGTACCTGAATTTAGCGATATGAGTAAGTTACCGTCTGTGTATACTTTTCCATCTGGCACAGTGGTCTTTGGAACAACATTTTTCCAAGTTACTCCGAAATCCTTTGATATCATAGATTGAGCACCTTTTTTAGACACATATTGAATTTTAGCATCAGGAGACATGGCTATAGAAGTGAAACTAATTGAACTATTGATAGCTGAAGCGGTTTTTTGCACCCAGGTCACTCCATAGTCCTTAGAAACTACCAAACTGTTTCTACTTAATGACATTTGGTATTTCCCGTCTGGTGATATCTTTATGTCAAACCAACCATCAACCTTACCTCTAGCCATCCAAGTAGCGCCATAATCTGAAGAAACGTATATTTTTCCATCTTTAATTCCGGCAACTTGGTATCTTCCATCAGAAGATAATGAGATTGTAGACCAATTTGCCTTGATACCTGATGGTGTCCAACTGACACCAAAATCCTTCGATGTATATATATTGTTGGAATTTATTCCTACAGTTACGTACCCACCGTTAGCTGAAATACCTAGTGAAGTAGCACCAAAAGGTAGATTTTGAATCACTTTCCATGTCTGTCCAAAATCTTTTGATAGATATGCAACTCCATACAATATAGCTCCTTGATACTGGTTATCTGGTGTAGCTGTAAAATATCTTGAATCTAAATCGCTCAAAACTATCGTCCAGGTTTTACCAGAGTCAGTGGATACCTGTATTTTATTATCACCTGAAATCACCATAACTCTGCCGTCGTTTGACATACTAGACACGGATAATCCGTAATTAGTTTTAGTACCTGTGACTTTTGAAGTCCATGTTTGTCCAAAATCTGATGAGAAATCAATGGATGAAACATTTTTATTTGCAAATTGATACATACCGTCGGAACTTACGACTTTATTTGCAGGGTTATATTTTGTTACTTTATTTGTCCAAGTTTTACCATAGTCAGATGACACAAACATACCCTCACTTTCACTGCCTGAGACTATCTGATATCTACCATCCGCTGATATGGCAATTCCTGATCCTTCATTTATAAACATCTCCTTGCTTGTCCATGTCTTTCCATAGTCACTGGAAGTAAATATATTTTTATTCCACATATGTACAGCTGTCTGATATTTTCCGTCAGTAGATGACATGACTATGTGTGACATATAACTACCGCTCAGTTTGTTTTCATACCAAGTCTTACCCGCATCAGAAGATACTCTAACTTTTTCCATTTCGTTGAGTAATATAGTCTGACCATCATCAGAAACAATCACACTCATAGCTGCAGTATAAATAGTTTCTGGGGCAATATTATTCCAGGTCTCCCCGTAATCTGCAGAGTACAACAACTTTCCTTTTCCGCCCACACCCTCCATTGTAGTAACCTGAAACTGCCCACTTTTGGACATAGATATATCTCCTATCCAACTTGTTGTAGCTTTTACAAAAAACGTTTTTCCATAATCAGAAGACACCAACAATTCAGAACCAAGATCACCATTTATTGTAACGTATTTACCATCTTTTGAAATTTCGAAATCATAAATATTTTTATCAGCATTAGCAATTGACCAAGTTTTTCCAAAATCAGATGACGTGATCAGATATCCTGCCCACGTTAATATGAATTGATATCGGCCATTATCTGAAACTTTAATTTTTCTATCATAACTCGAGCTCAGGACAAAATTACTAGTGATTTGGCTAATTTTTGAATCAACTACCTTTTGTTCCATTAAAAATGTATCCGAAAGAGTTGGACTTCCTATCTTAGTACCAGCAGAATTACTGATGTATAATTTACCATTTATACCAGCTGTTATTTGTACTTTGCCATCAGCCGACATTTTAATTATCTTCAAGTCGGTGGCATTATTTTTTAGAGACCAAGTTACACCATAGTCGGTTGACATGTAGAGTGGAGAAGGTGTTTCCACTTTTTCAATAAACGTACTTGTTATTATACTCTGAATTCTTCCATTAGCTGATATCGCTATTCTGTCACTACCAGGATAACCATTAAATCCCTTACCGGTTGGTGCCATAATAATACTTCTGGTCTTACCATAATCTTTTGAAATGGTAAGACTTGGATAATTGTTTGCAGCACGTGATACAAAAATTACATATTTTCCATCATCAGTCATATTAACAGTTGAGGTTGTTTGAATACTTTTTGACCAGGTTTTACCATAATCAAATGACTCCCACATGGCTATACCATTAACAACCATCTGATGTTTACCATCACCTGAAATAGCTGCATCAGTTAAACCTAAGCCATTATCAATATCAACGATAGACCATGTATTGCCAAAATCGGAAGATGCTCTCACTCCCGCGGTTGTCGTTTCAGCAATCTGATATTTACCATCTGGGGATGACCAGGTTGGACTTTGAAAGTATTCGCTATGTTTTTTTTCTACCCATGTTATACCAAAATCATTAGAAGTAAAGGAGGAATTCTGGCCAAGTATTTGCTGAAATCTACCATCGGGGGACATAAAAAATGATAAGAATCCTGGATTATTTTTATTTATCAACCAGGTCTGACCATAATCCGATGATACAAAAACTGTTCCAAGTCTATCAACAGCAGCTTGATATTTACCGGTCTTTGACACTTTTACTGTTTCCCAAATAGTATTTGCAGGAATTACTACAGTTGATGTAGCTATCTTCGTGATGATTACTGGTGGTTTAGTTTTTGAAGTTGAAGTAGAAATTGTTTGCAGTATTGAAGTTGTTTTTGTTGACCAGGTATTTCCATAGTCATTTGTTGTGTATATATAACCGTTATCTGGGACTGCTACAATATATTTTCCACTTTCAGAAATAGCAATTGACTGCCAGTTTTTTTTCAAACCCAATACTTCATTCCACTCCTGGCCATAATTACTAACATCAGTTGTATCCAACTTTTCATCTTCTGTTGGAGTAACAACTGGCGGAACTATAGTTTCACTATTTCCCTGACCATTACCTGGGTTACTTCCTTGATCATCAGCTGGAGGGGTAACTGTGTTGTCTGCTGGCGGTACGTCATTTCCATTATTTCCCTGACTATTACCTGGGTTACTTCCTTGATCTCCGGCTGGTGGCGTTACTGTATTGCCTGGCGGAGGAACAATTGTTCCTCCATTTCCCTGACCGCCTGCTGGAGGAGTTGTATCTTGTTCATCATCCTGACTACCCGCTGGAGGAGTCACTGTATTTCCTGCAGGTGGAACAACCGTAGGTGCAGTCACCAAAGTATTCATATCTACATCAATGCTGGTATTACCTCTGGAATTTTTGATGATTATATTACAAACATGTTTAGCAGTAAGAGCTGGTGATGTCATGATCAGTTTGGTTCTAGACGATCCGGTGATTGCTTTTAGAACTACTGGGCTATCTGCACCATCCAATTTACAAGTATTGGTAGTAGTGACCGGGTAAAATCTTGCCCCTGTAATTGTTATCTTGTATTTCCCTTCTGTGCCAGTCGCGGTCACACCAGTAGCAATCGGCATGTATTCACCAACAATAGTAACAAAACTTCCTTTAGTAAAATTATTGGTATTTAGAATTGCGTCTGAAGTAGTGGCGATTTCATATTTGTAGTTACCAGCAAAAAGATTATTGGTTGGAATGGTAACACGCATGATGGCGGAAAAAGTTCCTGTCTTATCGATTGTGTTTACATTTGTCTTAGAAGATACTGAATAGAGAGCTTCTTTCAAACCTACCACCTTGTGTCCTGCTCCCGGCACAGATATATCTGCTTTACTATTAGTTAGTTTCCATGCAAATCCGTTATCCAAAAGTAATTGCTTCACATCACTGATTTGACCTGGGGTTTTGATACTAACAGCGAAGTCACCAACCAATTGAGTAGTAGTGCCAACAGTACTCCAATATGTACGTACGCCAGTCAAAGCAGTGCTGGTCGCGGTGATTGTATCTTTTGAACCACGAGTCGTGTCTACAACAACAAAGGCTCTCGCTTCGGCTGCCTTAGCTTCGGTGATAACACCAGTAGAAATAAATAGTTCAACGAGCTGAGATTTGGTAATTTTTGGTTTTTCTGTGGTACCTCCGGTAGACATAGAATTCAAAACTTTGATTGTTGCTTCGTCAACGACACCAGTATCTGGCAAATTATTTTTTATTTGAAATGCTTTTACACCAGCGATAGTTATTGGTCCAAATACATCATTGACCGGTGTAATATTCATGGCGATTTTCATCGCTGTTACATCGGCACCAGTGTCCCCCGCTTTCAATTCTTTGGTGAACACATATGGAGTAACAGTTGAATCAGAATTTCCTGTCACAGCTGATCGGGCAGCTGTTGCTTGTGCTGACAAGATTATACCCTTTGAAATCAAAGAGTTTGTCAGCTCGAGCATCTCTGTGTTGGACAACAATCTTGGAACAGCAATTACCGCAGCCAATGATTGCGTATTTATACTGTCAACAATACTCAAAGCCACCATGTACTGGTTAACACCGAGTGACACAGATAATATTGCTACCAAACCAACTATACCTGTCACCAAATTTCTATCGAGATCTTTAAACATTTTATAATTTTTTAAAACCGACTTTAGTAAAGAACTTTTATTTTTCAGTAAATAAAAATTAATTATTTATATTTTTAATCCAACAATCAGTAAATTAAAAATATAAACAAAAAATGAGACTTGCGAAAATAATTTATTTGAAAATTATTTTCTCAACGTCTCGTGGAGAAGTAAACACTCTATGCCATTTATTAT
>JBAWVR010000057.1:0-4937 GCA_037147155.1 bacterium
CACCCAACCAGCCAGGGCTGGGCCAATCACTGCGGCAAACGCACCGAGAGCCGAGAGAATACCAGCCGCTTCACCTTTACGGTCAGAACTGACCAAATTAAAGGTCTCGCTAGTCAATACCACACGCAAAACAGCGTGAGCGAAGGACATAAAGATTACACCCCAAACAAACCAAAACATATGAGGAGACATCATAACCAACATACTAACAGCCAAAACCCCCAGCATCATAAATATTAGTTTTTTCCCTGTAAAATATTTTAACCAAAATGAATGAATAGCGATTGCTTGATTGAAACCAATAATCAAACCACCGAGAGAGAAAAAAGCCCCGGCCGCAAAAGCACCCAACTCAAAGACTCTGTGTAAATAAACAATCATGATAGCATTTAAACCCACTATCACTACATTAAACAGAAACCAAACAATAAATATAAAACGCGTTTTTTCTTCTGCCAAAGAAGCCATAATTGGTTTGAAGGGATTCATTAAAAATCCTCTAGGTGATTTGTCTTTGTTGGTTTCTGGTAAAAGAATAAACGACAAAGTAAGATTCAAAAAAGATAATAGGCTCACAGTAAAAAAAGGCAAAGCACTACTGTAGTGTCCTAAAATACCACCAAATACTGGTCCAGCCAAAAGACCGAGGCCGTATACAGTCCCTGCCCAACCCAAGTTCTTAACTTTTTCTTTTTCATCACGAGCAATATCCACCATGGCGGATTGAGCTACTGAGAAGTTTCCAGCACCAAGACCACATATAATAGTACTCAAAACTAGAGTCACTTCAGTATGACTAACACTAAATAACATCCAGCCGACAGCAGACATCATTAAACTGTAAAGCAAAACTGGCTTTCGACCCTTGCGGTCAGAATAACTACCCATAAGAGGGCTAATCAAAAATGTACACAAAGAAAAGACCGTAAAGAGGATCGGTGACCAATAGTCCGGAAAGTTGATATGTTCCAAGCGAAAAGGCACAGAAGCAATAACAACTCCGAAACCAACCATATCAAGAAGAACTGTGAGTAATATAACTATTTTGTTTCTTAACATAGGGAGACCGCTTCTTTGGCGGTTGCTAAATTATTCTACCACATTTTAACGAACTTTTACTATAGCAAAATTAAAAATCGAAGATGTCAAAGTTAGGCACTCAATTTGTATCGAATTGGTTCACCATAAATTGAATCCTTTTGTTGTTTGGGAACAATATAAACATTCCAGTCGCGCCCAACCACCAAATACCCTTCCTTCCCAACAATATCTGCTTTCTTGTCTTTGTCCAAACTGAGAAGATATGAATCCCAAAATCTTTTAATCAACGCCTGCCTTTTAATCTTGGAGCTTGTATCCTCCTCGCTATCACTTCCATGGTTAACCAGAATTGACAACCCGTTAGAATCTATTCTTTTAATTATGAGTCTGGTTGC
Source organism: bacterium (assembly GCA_037147155.1). Classification (GTDB taxonomy): domain Bacteria; phylum Patescibacteriota; class Minisyncoccia; order Phycocordibacterales; family GWA1-40-21; genus JBAWVR01. The sequence continues at coordinate 1,437 of JBAWVR010000057.1, forward strand.
CCCATATATTCTCTTAAATCCTTGCCTAAGATTTCCAAAAAACTTTACTCCATCAATAGTTGAATAATTCTGTTCGGGTTGGGGTAGATCTATTTCTTGTTTTCGAAGAATTTCAAAAACTTCTTCATAAATAGGATCATTCTCAGAGAGTGAGATTTCTGGCATAACTGGCAAAATTTCTGGCGTTGAATTAAATTTTTCTTGTCCTCCTGAATACATATAATTATATTATAGCACAATATTAATCTACATCACGACGGGAGTATCCTTGTCCAAGCTAGCCGGGTTAATGATTTCTTTAATATCTTTTCGGTCAATAAACATAAGAACAATCGCTACGATAGTTAGGAAAATACTAATAACAAATGGATAAAACATATTGAAGCCGTAAATCCAGCCGATAAAGAGCGGGGCAATAACCGAAGACAAGGAATTCAAAGAAGAAATCACACCGCTCGCCTCCCCACGTCGTTTAACTTCAGACAATCCAATAATCTGACTCGATAATACAGCACGAAGAACAGACTGACCAAAAGCAAAAAATATAAAACCGACAATAAACCAAGCGATGTGCGAAAACATTTGGAATAATAAACCGAAAGCAATTGCTCCTAGCATAAAAACAATGAGTTGAAATTCATGAAAATATTTTAACCAAAAATGTCTGAGGCCAACCGCTTGATTGAAAGCAATAATCACGCCAGCAAATGTCAAAAACAAACCGATGGTTCTGACACTAAGACCAAAGTGAGCGGCGAGATAGAGTGAGAAGATGGCATTGGTTCCAACCATCACTAAACAAAAAATAAAGAAAACGGCGTAGACTATTTTAGAATTCTTTTGTTCTCGAATAGCAAAGAGAGGCTTCAATGGATTCCAGTGGATCTTCTTATCTGATTCGCGATGATGATTGGTTTCTGGTAGAACAAAAATTACCAACAAGGTGTTGAGTAGAGACAATACGGCGACAAAAATAAATGGCAGATTGTGAGTGATTTGACCCAGTACTCCACCAATCATTGGACCAAAAACGAAACCCATACCAAAAGCCGCGCCAGTCAGTCCAATATTATGTGTTCTATCTTTATCACTTTCTGATATATCACTCATAGCGCTCTGTGCCGCTGAATAGTTACCAGCACCTAGACCATTGATCACCCGACCGATAAACAACCAAACAACTGATATTGAACCGGCAAAAACAAACCAACCGATAGTGGAAATAAGTGTACTATAAATCATCACTACTCGGCGGCCATATTTATCTGACAGCACACCCAAAAGTGGACTAGCCAAAAATGAACTCAAAGCAAAGATAGCAAAAAGTGAAGTGACCACAAAGGCGGAGACACCAAATGACTGCACATACAATGGTAGCACTGGAATAACCACACCGAGGCCAATAGCATCAATCAAGACCGTCATCAAAATAATTAATTTGGTTTTGGACATTTATTTTATCTGGCGTCTCCCTCACTTTTAAGATTACTTTTTGCCCGCCATAATTTTGCTCCTTTTATTTCTTCTGGTCTATCTCCTGGTTTAGCCGTACTATACCAAGTTTTTTTATCTTTTTTCTGATAGGCAATTTGACCGTCTGGATAAATCATATATCCAGGTGTGTGTATCATCACATCCCAATCCTTTTTGGGATCTGGACCGCCTTCTCTGGGATTACGACCAGAGTACCTTGATATGTGATTATGCTCCTCAAAACTTATTTTATTTGCCTCGTCTTTTTTATTTGTGTCAACAAATTCTTTAAGTGGTTTAATTATTTTTTCTGTCCAAACTGGATCATCTAATTCATCCATTAATCTTAATTCTACTCCGTACTTCATAACAGAACGAAGAACATTCATTGCATCCACAAGGTAAGCTTCTGGATTTTTATCATACCGCGGTTCGTATTTATTTACTGTTAATACAATACTGTTACGATCTTTTCTGTTTTCATACAAACCACTAAAGACTTCGTCGGCAACTTGATTGTTTGTACTATTGGTTTCTCTCCAACCAGCAGTCAAAATAGATACCTTCCTAATATTGGCTGTTAAAGCCACATATACATCGCCGTAATTGGCCGGTCTTCCATCCTCATGCAAAAAATTAATATCCTTGTAATCAAACGGATCTGAATCAAAATAATTATATATTCTTGGAACGATTTCATAGTCAAAAATAATTGGAATGTCTCTTAAATCTTTAACGGCCTTATCAAAAGATGAATCCCCCTTTTTAACAAAATGATCGTATAAATGAAACATCCTATCAGCTGTAGCTAAACTCAAAAAAACATGATTGAACGAATAATTTTTATACCATTCTTTTATTTTTTTACCCGTCTCTTTTTTATCTTCTTGTGTAAACTTATCTGATTCATCTGTTCCAAACTTCATATGATATATATCAATCAGAGTATGGCTAGAAACTTTTTCAAGATCTTCGAAATATGTATTGATTTTTTCTCTAAGAATCCGGTCTTGTCTCTGTTTAATTTCTGCTAATTTTACAACAGCTGGAAAAGGCATGATTTCAATTTTGCACTTGGCGTCTATGGCGCAGTGTTTACATTGATGGGAACAACCTTTTGTGGTTTGAATCACACTTAATTCTGGACCAAATATAGTGTCTTCTGCCTCTTTATCAATATTAATACCTCTAAACAAAAATGATCTGGGATTCTCAACTGTAGGCAAAAGATGACAAAGTTGTTCCTCGGTGTATTGGTTATTTAATATCTCTTGTTTTAATTTTTCTCCTTCTGGTGATAGTGGATAGCGAGCATCTAAAAAGCAGTCTTTGATCTTTTCAATATTTTCGCGCAAAGTTTCAGATACTTCGAAATTACTAAATCTTGATGTCTCGGCACTGTCTTCATAACCACTAAATGATTCTTTCATGCCAATCATTATACAACAGTTACAAGAGCAAATCATTATTTTACCCATTGAAAAAAAGCGATTTTAAGTGTATATTGGTGAAGTTCGTATTTGGCTAAAACAGTTTTCCTTAAAGAAAACTGTTCGCCCGAACATTTTGCGAAACCAAAATGTTTTAGGGAGAGTTCGCATAGTGGTCTAGTGCGCACGCTTGGAAAGCGTGTGTGGGTCACACCACCGGGGGTTCGAATCCCCCACTCTCCGCCAAAGACAGGTAGCACGACTTACGTCGTATAAAAGAACTTCGTGATATTACGAAGTTCTTTTAGTATAATTATTAACATGTCAGAAATAACAACCAGAAATCACTATATTCCCCAAACTTATCTAAAGAATTTCTTATATGATGATACTTTATTTGTATATAAAAAGGGTGAAAAGTTTTTTAAAAATCAAAAAGATAGCGAAGACGATAGGATTTTCGGAGTTAGGGGCCTAGAAGGGTTAAAAAATATAGGGATAGAAAATAATTTATATTCCGTAGAAATAGATGGGGTTAAAAATGATGAAATGGAGAATATATTTAATGAGCTTGGCGAAGCAGACTATAGTTCGATTA
>JBAWVR010000058.1:0-4866 GCA_037147155.1 bacterium
CAAGGGTTTGGCTGTTCGCCAATTAAAAAGATACGCGAGCTGGGTTCAGACCGTGAAGGGGTTATAATTTATAACTCTTCCACAGTCTGAATCCTCAGAGGAAACAAATATAAATAACTATAAATAAAAAAACTTTTCGGACATTTGGGCCTAAGAAGCAAAATGTTAATCAAGGAATTCTCAACCATATCACGGCGGCACTATTTAGAAATATTTAGTGCACAAGCAAACTAATTTCGGTGAATACCTACTAGTAATAGAGGTTAATACCGAGGGAAGTCGAAAGACACCCGTAGAGACTAAACGTTTGCGACCTAAAGATTTAATTATCTACGGTTATGTTATAGTCCATTGCGTATAGTAATATACGGAAAGATTTCTAGGATTAGAAATGTATACAAGCGTGAGACAGGTTGGTCTCCTATCTACTGCAGGCGTTGATTTTTGAGGGGATTTGACTCTAGTACGAGAGGACCGAGTTGAACTGACCTCTGGTGTGGCTGCTGTACCGCCCGGTGCATCGCAGCGTAGCTATGTCGGGAACGGATAAACTCTGAAAGCATCTAAGAGTGAAGCCGACCCCAAGATCAGAAATCGTTTGAGACCCCTAAGAGATGATTAGGTGATAGGTTTTAGGTGTAAGGCCAGTAATGGTTTGAGCCGAGAAATACTAATTAGTCGATTCTTATTAGGAAATTTAGAACATCACATTCATTAAGTACTTGCGCAAGCAAGCAAAAGTTCCAATCTGTTACATGAAATTTATTACAAATAACAATTTGTAAGTTTTCATGATGTTGAACATTTAGTTCTGGTGGTTTAACGGCGGGGTCACACCTGATCCCATTCCGAACTCAGCAGTTAAGCCCGCTAGTGGCGATGATACTCCTTGTGGGGAAAGTAGCTAACCGCCGGAACTAAGTGTTCAAATAATAAAGAATCGCCCCAAAGGCGGTTTTTTGTTTGCAAAATACTAGATACAAAATACCAAATACTGTATACTATATACATATTATGACCTGGTCACAAAAGAGGCGCACAGCTTATTTGTTTGGTTTTGTTTTTATTCTCGGCCTTATATTGGTGGGCTTGTATTTTTTGTTGTTATCAAAAGCTCCGACTTGTAATGACGGTGTTCAAAATCAAAATGAATTAGGAGTAGATTGTGGTGGAATCTGCGAGACACAATCTATTTGTGTCGAAGATGTTTTGCCTCTAAATGTTGTATGGACCAAGGTAAGTTTGGTACAAGCTAGTACTGGAGTTTATAATGCGATAGCTTATATAAAAAATCCAAACGTTTTTGCTTCAGCTAAGGATATACCGTATAGCTTTAAAATTTATGATGCTGATAGTGTTTTGATCTATAAACGAGATGGAGTTTTTAGTGTTATGGGTGGGCGAAATCAAACCACGGCTGTTTTTGAAGCCGGTCTTAAAATGGTAAACAGTATTCCTGCTAAAGTGGTTTTTGAAATCGAAGGCAAAATCAACTGGTACAAGACAGCTGAGGAGACTTTGCAAGTTAAAGTCGATAAGATTGAAGTACTTAATGCTTCAACCTCACCCAAAATTGCTGTAACTATTAAGAATGATTTAATAACCAATTCACCATCTTACGAAGCGATTGGTGTGGCTTATGATTCAGATGGTAATGCAGTAGATTTTTCAAGTACTATTATTGATCCGATCGCTCCAAATAGCGAAAATACAGTTTTCTTTACTTGGCTTCGACCTTTTGACCGGGAGGTGGTGAGTTCCGAGGTGATTTTGAAAAAGATAAAATAATATGCAAAGTCAGGATGAGTTTTTGAGTGGGAGCCAAGGGAGTAAAAGTATTTGGGGTAAACTCCTAGATATAGACTGGCTAGTTTTGATACCAGCAATACTTATTACTCTGGCTGGAATTTTTACTATGGGCTCTTTTGTTGATGGTAATAGTTATTTTTATAAACAAATAGTTTGGCTGATTATTTCCGTGGGGGTATTTTTTGTTCTTAGTTTATTCGATTTCCGTTTTTTGCGCCGCAGTGGTATCGTTTTAGGTTTGTACATTATTTCCTTTATTACTCTTTTGGTGTTATTTCTTCTTGGCTCAGCCCACAAAGGAGCGCAGAGCTGGTTTAGTATTGGCGGATTTTCCTTTCAACCTGCTGACGCCATTAAGCTTGTCCTTATAATTTTGTTGGCTAAATATTTTTCCCGTCGCCATATTGAAATTGCCAATATCAAACATATTTTAGTTTCCGGTATTTATGTGTTTATAATTTTTGCTTTAGTTTTCTTTCAGCCTGACTTTGGATCAGCACTCATGATTTTTCTTATCTGGTTTGGTATGGTGCTGGTCTCTGGAATTTCTAAAAAACACCTACTTTTGGTTTTTCTGGGTGGAACGTTGATTTTTGGGATTCTTTGGTTGGGGGTATTTCAAGATTATCAGAAGAAAAGAATTGTAAACTTCTTACACCCACTCTCAGATGTGCGTGGAGCGGGCTATAGTGCTTACCAGTCAACGATTGCGGTGGGTTCTGGAGAAACACTCGGTAAGGGTCTGGGCTATGGTACACAGTCAAAATTAAACTTTTTACCAGAATATCATACAGACTTTGTTTTTGCAGCTTTTGCGGAGGAGTGGGGTTTCTTTGGCGTTTTGCTCTTGTTCGGTGCCTTCTTTTTACTCTTGGCTCGTATTTTGATTAACTCTTTTACGGGTGCTAGTAATTTTGAAATTTTGTTCGGTCTAGGTCTTGTAATTTTGTTTACTTCCCATTTCTTAATTAATGCCGGTATGAATATTGGCCTTATGCCAGTGACTGGTGTTACTTTTCCTTTTATGAGTTATGGAGGAACACATCTTTTGGCCAGCTATGGAGGATTGGGTATGCTTATGGCTATGCGACGATATAGGAAGACAGCTCATTCAAGTCAAATGAAAAACGAGTTTCTTGGTCTATAGAATTAAAAAACAACAACAGCTATGTTGTTGTTTTTTAATTCCGAGATTAACACATATTTGTTACTGTGCTGTAACATCGTAACAGAGATCTGTTCCGGTGTTTGCGCCAGCACAATCAGTACTATTACCTTTAATTAGTGTGGTGTTTGTGTCTGCATCTGAGCTGAGAACACCCATTGCTTGTTTGAGTATTATGGCCATGTGATAGTTGTTATTACCAACAACTTCGTATTTAACAGCTGGGTCAATTGTGGAAATATAAGTTTTAGGTGTTGTTAATTCAGAAAGAGTGGCTGGATAGTTGCCATTATCAGCAAAATACATCTGTAAAGCATTTCTAGTCTGAATGACCGTTTGGATGCTTTTAGTGTCGCTGCCTTTGTCTTTGGCGGCACTTAAAGTGGACATAACAATAGATGAAAGTAGAGAGATTATTGATATTACCACCAATAGTTCAATCAATGTAAAACCTCGAGTATTTTTTTCCATACTATTAGTAAAAAAAGAAATAAAATGATAGAGCGAAGAATATTATTGTCGCTATCACCTGTATTAATTCCGCCACCTTTTGATCCTTGGCCCAACCTTTGGTAATTATCCATCCCGTAATTCCAGATACTGGTGCCTGATAATTATTTAAATCCATATATTTTTTAGCACTTGGTTAGCTGTGCTTTTGTTGGATATATTATAACAAGATATTCTGGTAAACAGAAATAGTTTGCTCAATCATATTATGTAAATTAAATTTTTGAGATATCTTCTTTTGCAAATTGAGCCCATAATCTTGTTTGGCTGGGCCTTTTTCGATCATTTCATGCAGAGCGTGAGATATTTCTTTTGACCGTCCTCCTCGCACGAGAAGCCCAGTTACACCGGATTCAATTATTTCTGGAATACCTCCAACATTAGAGGCTACAACAGGCAGTCCGGCTGTACCGGCTTCAAGTATGACATAGGGAAGTGATTCAGTTATGGATGGTAAAAGAAAAACATCAAAGGCGGGGAGTAGAGTAGCTGCATTAGCAATTTTTCCAAGCAAATATACCTTATTAGTTAATTCTAGTTCCATTATTTCCTTTCGTAAGCCTTGCTCAAGTTCGCCCCCGCCAATTATAAAGTATTTTAGATTAGGGTTATTCAAAAGGGAGATAGCGTGGATAGCATGGCCGAGCCCTTTGTTTTTGTGTAGCTCAGCGATAGTGCCTAGCCATAAAGTGTTTTTGTGAATTTCTAATTCAGGCAGCAAATCTTTTATTATTTTTCTTGCGCTGGCACGGCTTTCAAAATCAATAGGGGATAAGCCATTGTGAATTACTTGGGCTTGTTCCGGTTTGAGAAGTTTCATGGCAAAAGCTTGTTCAGCAGTATTCTGCGAAACAAAGATAGTTTTATCAATTTCGTTTAGAGCAAATTGCAAAGAAATACGGTAGAAAATACGGCTTAAAATAGACCTTTTTTCGTTGAACGGCCAACCATGGCTGGTAAAAACAGTTTTGATATTTTTTTTGCCCAAAGTAGCCAAGGCCCCATAAACCGCCATTTTTGAACTATTCAAATGAACAATGTCTGGTTTTTCTTTATTTAAAATTCGACGGAAGCTATTGACCACCAATAAGTCTTTGATGGGATTCACCTCACGCTCAATATTTTTAATTTCTACCGTACGGATGTTTTGCTCTTTTAGTCTTTTGCTGAGTTCGCCTTCACGGCCGGTCAAAACTACTACTTCAAATTGATCTCGGGGGAGAGAAGTGGCCAAATCAAAGACATAACGTTGAGCACCACCCCAATTGGATTTGGTAATAGCAAACAGTATTTTTGTTTTTCCGACAGTTTTTTTCACAAATTGATTATATATCTTTTTGGGCTCCGTGGCTAGATTTTCGGCTCAAAATATAGTATTATTC
>JBAWVR010000059.1:0-4823 GCA_037147155.1 bacterium
ACTGACGCGATCCCGTTTACAAAACGGGTGCTCTACCAACTGAGCTAAGGTGGCGTATTTGTTTTTTAACTTCTTCAACTCTACCACCCTGAGCCCTGCCTGCGCAGGCAGGTAAGGTGGCTTGGTATTTTCAACTTCTTTAAAATAGCATAAACGTGACCAAAAGCCAACGTTTATCCCCTCTTCATCTTATCCTTGTGTTCAGAAATCGCTTTCAAGAAATATGATGGCTCACTCTTACGTCCAGTCTGCGCCAAAAGGAATTTTGGCTGTTTGCTATCCAGTCCCTTTTTCCAAGCCAAGATTTTCATCTTCTGCTGACGGATAATGGATTTGATCCACATCACAATATCTTTAAAATCCCATTCGCTAAACTCTTTCTCCACCTTCTTGCCGAAACGAATCAGCTCTTTGTCAAAATGTTCACACCACAAAGAGAAACGAGTCTTCTTCTCTCGCTTCTCTTCCCAGACTTTGAGCAAAAGCATGCTCAAAGCCAGGACAAAAGAAATAATGAAAACAATTTTAATCATATGTGCAAACTAGCAAGTAGCTGGCTTGGCGATGGTGGCAACGTAGCGAACATAGCGAACTACTTCAACTTTTTCACCAAACTTCTGAATGAAACCAGAAATCAAATCCTTAACCTTTATGTCAGGATTTTTAATAAAAGGTTGTTCCATCAAAATTTTCTCATTCAAAAAGGCATCCATTTTACCGGACAAGATTTTCTCTTGGATTTCCGCAGGCTTGGACTTGTCTACATCACCGATAAACATCTCCTTGATTTTGGCACGTTCCTCTTCAGTCACATCTTCCAACTTAACATATTGAGGATTAGTAGCTACCACCTGCATAGCCAATTCCTTGGCCAAAGCGGTGAACTCCTCATTCTTGGCCACGAAGTCAGTTTCTGATGAAAGCTCGAGCATAGCACCCATAAGACCATTACCGTGGATATAACAAACCACACGGCCAGCTCCTAGAGAACGGTCGGCTTTTTTGGCAGCAATTTCAGCTCCTTTCTTACTCAACAAAACTTTAGCTTTTTCCATGTCACCATTAGCTTCTTCCAAAGCTTTACGACACTGCATAATGGAGATACCAGTGGCATCTCGCAATTCCTTGATTTGTTCAGAGGATATCATAAGATCAAACGCCCAAAATGGGCAAAGTTAGACTAATAATTTAGTTCGCTTTCTTAACAGCGGACTTACCTTTTTTGTAGGCTTTAGTGATTTCACTAATGAAGTAATTGATACTAGAAACGGATGAATCGTTAGCAACGATAGGATATTTGATTTTAGAAATATTACAGTCGGTACCAGCTAGAGCAATAACAGGAATACCAGCAGACATAGCTTCAGCGACGGCGATTTCTTCTTTACGTGGGTCAACAACAAAGAGAGCCTTTGGAGCATCTTTCAAGACTACTAGGCCAGAGAAAAGTTTTTCCAACTTGTCGATCTGACGGTCAATCAACAATCTTTCTTTCTTGGTGTACTTTGAGAGTTCACCTTTTTCACGTTGTGACAAAAGTGTTTCGTATTTAGTAATACGCTTTTTGATTTCGGTAAAGTTGGTAATAGTACCACCAATCCAACGACCAGCCGCGTAAGGCATGTCGATAGATAGAGCACCATTTTTGACTGAAGCATGAGCTTCACTCTTACCACCAACAAATAGAATCTGGCGACCTTCAGCAGCTAATGTAGCCACGAAAGCAGCAGCCTTCTCCAAAAGTTCAGCAGTCTTCTCTAGGTTAATAATTTCAACTTTATTTTTAACTCCAAAAATATAAGGGGCGGTTGACGCATGACGGCGAGACTTTGAAAAACCGAAGTGAGCTCCGGCCTTAAACATCGCGTCAATAATTTCTTTGTTTTTTACTTCATCCATATTCCGAGATACTAACAGATTATTTGATAAAACGCAAGGAATGTTGGGTTTTAAGCCATTCTTGCGAGACGGTCTTATTCCTCCTCATCCTCCCCATCCCCAACCGGCGCTTTGCCCATGTTTTCGGCTAGGTATTCAACAATCGCTCCAAATCTTTCTCCACTCATAATACCTGGCAAGTTAAACCAGGAGTTTTTGACCCGGTGATCAGTCACACGGTCTTGCAAGACATTGTAAGTGCGAATCTTTTCAGAGCGATCAGCGGTACCAATCTGTTCTTTTCTCTCGCTGGCGTATTTCTTGGCCTCCTCTTCATCCTTCAAGACTTCCAATTTAGCTTTCAAGACTTCCATGGCGCGCTCACGGTTTTTCATCTGACTGCGTTCTTCTGTGGACTTGGCTTCAACACCTGTCGGCTTGTGGACGAGGCGAACAGCGGTTTCCACCTTGTTCACGTTCTGGCCACCGGCACCACCGGAACGGCAAAACTCCATGTGAATATCCGTTGGGTTGATTTCAATCTTGGAATGTTTGCGAATCGGCAAAACGGCAACAGAAGCGGTGGATGTATGAACTCGTCCGTTCTTCTCAGTATCAGGAATACGTTGAACACGGTGTACACCGGTCTCATAACGAAGTTCACGATAGACATTTTTACCCTTCACTTCAAAAGTCGCTTCTTTGTAGCCTCCGGCGTCGGAGCGAGATGCATCCACAGAAGAGAAAGTCCAGCCTTTGGTATCACCATATTTGCGATACATTTCAGCGAGCTCATAAGCAAAAAGTGAGGCCTCATCCCCTCCAGCTCCAGCACGAACTTCCAAAATAATTTCATTAGGAAACTCTTCCTCTACTTTATCAGCCAGCATAATATCTTCCATTTGTTTCCAGATCGCGTCTTTTTGAATTTTGAGAGATGACAATTCTTCCCCTGCCATTTCAGCCATGGTCGGATCCGCAGAGATCATTTCTTCCACAGATTTTTCCTCACGCAAAAGTCGCTCGTATTCATCAACGAGATAAGCGGTCTTTCTATTCTGTTTGAATTCTTCAATCGTACTCATGTGTTTATATTATAGCTTAAATTCCCAAAGAAAAAACCCGAAGCCAAAGAGCGCCGGGTTTTCCTTTTGAGTTGCTATTTTTTAGTAGCACGGCTAGCCTTTGCTTTGAATTTTTCAACGCGACCGCCAGCATCCAAGGATTTCTCCAAACCAGTGTAGAAAGGATGACATTTAGAGCAGATTTCAACTTCGATTGCTTTCTTGGTAGAACCAATCTTAAAAGTAGCACCACAGGCACAGGTGGTGGTTGAATCAGCGTGAAAATCAGGGTGAATATCTTTTTTCATAACGTTGCAACTTTAACAGAAAACCGAGGAAAAAGCAACCCCGTTGTAGAATTTGGCGTTGAAATTGTTTTTGACTAAATAGACTACAATTATAATACTTATTTTGTTTTGCTAAGTCGGAACTATGGTTTACAGATTAAAGCAATTTCAAAAACGACGCCAAATCTCACAACCGGGCAAGGGGGTGGGCTACTTGCCTGATCTCGACAACAAAGTTTTGATAGTTCTCAAGGTGATTTTGATATCTAGGAGAATGGAACGATTCTTCACATAATACAAGTCGTAAGATAGCTTAGTCTTGGTATCATCAAAGTTCACATCGCGCTTTGGTGGATTTTCTTGATAGATTTGAGCCCAGCCAGATAGACCTGGTTTAATCAGGTGACGAATATTGTAGTAAGGAATCTCTGCATCATACTTGCGAACTAATACGGGAATCTCTGGACGAGGACCTATAAACGAAGCATCCCCAACCAACACATTCCAAATCTGGGGCACTTCATCAATCCTGGTCTTTCGCATAAAGTTACCAATCGGAGTCGGGTGGTTATTCTTCTTAGCCTCCTCGTCCCCAGCATCATCATAGAGCCAAGTGCGGAACTTAATGAACTTTATAAGCTTGCCATTCTGTCCCACTCGTTCTTGAAAAATAAATATAGGACGATTATCTTCAAACTTCTTGGCCAACCAAACTAAAACAATGAGCACGGCAAGTATTGGCAGAAGTATTAGAGCTAGGGTAAAATCTGTAATTCTCTTCCAGGCTAAATAAACATAACTAGTCTGGGTCGAAATATTTTCAATGAGCCAGCCATCACGAAGAAAACCAATCGGTACGCAATCAAACACATCTTCATAAACCTTACTAAAATCCACAAAGCGAATCTTGGAGAAAATTAGATTATAGAGATGGGGCAGAACCTTCTCTACCTTGTCATTACGCAAATCCGCTACTACCACCTCCACTCCTTCAGAGTAAACGCGCTCTAAAATCTCTTTTTGAAAATCAATTTGATCCATTCGATTCAAATCGATAAATGAGACAAACTTCAAACCGTAACGCGGATTATTGTCAATTTCTTCCTTGAGCTGTAACATCTCCGGGCCCTGACCAACCAAAAGAGCATTGTCAGAACTCTTAAACCAAAAGAGACGATGGCCAAAAAGACGCCAAATGTAAGTTAAACCAAAAACGATAACTAAGGTTAAAACCAAAATAGTCTTGGGGGTCAAATCAGAAATCGGCCAAATGTAGAAAAAGAAACTAGAGAATAATGTGGCCAAGAATAGTGCATAGCCAATACTTTCAGGTAAACGACGAGTGAAGAGTGTGGTGTGTTTTTCATAAAGACCAGCAATGTAAAAAGAAATTATCCAGAACAAAAACACCCAAGCAAAAGGTTCCAGATTGACAATAAATACTTTACCGGTGGGGATATCCCAATAACGAAAAGTTAAAGCCAACCACAAAGCGGCAACAAAAATCAAAATGTCGCCGAAAAATAAGAAAACTGATTCTTTTTTATTGATACCAGACATAATTTATCTTTGAAAGAATAATACTATATTTTGA
>JBAWVR010000060.1:0-4803 GCA_037147155.1 bacterium
TTATATTACATATTGAGAAAATATCAAGCTCAGTCACTATCTTTGACAGATTTATGTTTATCGGAGTATCTGTTTATGCCTTTATTTTACTTGATATATTCAGAGTAATAATATATAATAATTCTGTTGTCAGTCTTATTGACAATCTACCCTATTTAAACGCTATGAACTATATTGAAATATTAATGAAGGCGGGTCTAAGTGAAAAAGAAGCAGCCGTCTATCTCGCCAACTATAAGCTGGGCGAATCGACTGCGTCGAGAATTTCACAGATTTCTGGTATCAAACGCCCGACCACATATATCGAACTAGAAAGCCTGATCAAAAAGGGTTTGGTTAGTCAGTCCAGCAAAAAGAATTTAAAGTATTACACGGCCGCCAATCCTAAAGTCATTCTAACTATCTTGGAAGAAAACAAGAAAGAGTTGGAGGACAACCTCTCCAAAATCACTTCCCTAGGGCGGGTGGTCGATAAGAAACCTTTTGTGAAGTTCTTTGAAGGAGAAGAGGGCATCAAAGAGGTATACCGTGACACCATAAACCTACCCAACAAAGAAATCCAATCATGGTTCTCTGCTGTTAGTACAGTTGGCAACGAATCCTTCCAAGAAAAGTATTATATTCCAGAAAGACAAAAGAAAAATATTTGGGTGCGAGCTATTGTGCCGGACAATAAACAAATTCGCTCTTATTTAAATAAAAATTCAGAGCAATTGAGAAAATCCAAGTTGATTGATGAAAAGAAATATAACTCTGAAAATGAAATCATCCTCTATGACCAGACCAAAACTGCAATTGTAAACTACAACGACAAAATTGGTGTCATGATCAACAGCCAAAAGATTCACGACTCCATCAAACAAATCTTCGACATCATGTGGGAGATGCTCCCGAATGAGAGAGACAAGCAAAAACCGCTCTAATCAGCGGTTTTTGCTTTATTGTTCATAGTCTACGGCAGCACACTCCACATTATTTCAAACATGCTCTTGATGCTGTCATGAATTCTTTGGCTTTCAATAATCAAAGCCAAATCATCTTTGTAGGAGATCAGAGCTACTTTATTTTTACCATAGACGGAAAACTCAATGTTGATTTTATACTTATCTTTCGGTATTAGTTTACTCCTTCTTAATTGTTTTTCATCAAATCTAACTACGTGATGCATCTTTTCAGTATCAGGAAGAATGGCTCTCACCCAAATCTTCTTTTTTATTCTGGTTGGGATGTAATAATTATCAAAAAAGTCTTTATCGAAGTCGAAAAAGTCATCTGAGAACCAAGTAACGATTTCCTGATCCGGGGTTCCTAATGTGTCTTTGTAAACCTCTTTAATCCCCTCCATACCTTCAAAAAATCTTATCTTGGGCTTTTTATCAATCAGATTAGCTAGGGATAATAGCTCCGGCATCAGGCCATCAATGGCAATTTTATTTTCATTTATATTATCACTTAGCTTTTTTGGACTCTCCGCGTAGAAAAAGGTTTTATTACGTTTTTTTAACTCACTCATCAAACCTTTTTGTTTTAAACTATCAATTGCCAAGTACACCGTGGTGCGTTTAACCCCGGATTTTTTGGCTAGGCGACCTATATTGGTTTCTCCCAGCTCCAGAGCAGCTAGATAAACCTTGGCTTCTTTGGCATCTAGACCAGCTTTCTGTATATCTTTTGACAACATAATGTTTTTTGTCGACAAAGATGTCAACATATTAATCATACAATATATCAATAATTAGTCAATTATTAAGCCATATTATTGTACGTAGCTGACGTTTGAAGTTGAGTATTAACCATATTTATGACAGTTTGACAGTTACATGTTATTGTATTGTTATTACTAATAATTTAAACATTATGAATACAACAAAAAACAAAATCGCGGTCTTGGTACTAACAATTATTCTAATAGCTACTGGATTATACTGGTTTTCTTCTACCTCAAACACCTCCCCTATCAAGGTTAAAATAGGAGTGGTTACTGACCTTAGTGGACCGGCTGCCTATTGGGGCGAATCGACTTTGGCTGGAATTGATATTCTAAAAAAAGAACTGGCTTCGCGTGGAATAACAAACGTGGAGTTTATTGTCGAAGATTATTCACTGGATTCTGCCAAAGCTGCGTCCGTCACGCAAAAAATAATCAATATCGATAAGGTTCGTGGCGTGTATGCCGAGTTTAGCCCCGGGGCATCATCGGCTGGTGCTATTCTAAAAGGAAAAAATCTGCCAGCTATATTTGACTCAGCCATCATTTCTCCGATAGCCAACAATGACAACGCCTTCAAAGCCTATCTAGACTACAAACAAGGCTGTAAACAAGTGGCTGAGCGATTCAAAAACGATGGAGTAGAGAAAATTGGTTTTCTAAAGGTCAGCCTGGAATTTGGCCAACTATGTGAAGATGGTATTTCCGAAGTGTATGGTAACAACATGATATCTGAAGGATACAACCTCGGATCAACTGATTTCCGCACCCAGATAATGAAGATAAAAAAGTTTGGCGCTACGGCCCTGATCAATGTGGGCTTTGAAGGAGATACTGCCAACACCCTAAAAGTGCTGCGCGAACTAAATTATAAAGTTCCCTATGGAACAATTGAGGACACCATGTCAGACGAAATAGTAAAATTGTATAGAGAGGAATTACAAGGTGCGTATGTTTTTGGTTTTGAAAAAATTAATTCTGATTTTCTTATGAAACTAAAAGCCTATAATGTTTCTTCTCCTTATGGTGCCGCCTTGGCCTATACCCACTTGAAACAACTAGTTGAAGCCATTATCAGAAATCCAGAGAACGTTAGCAGACAAGTGGAAAGTATCAGAAACTCTCCAAGCGATAACACGATAGGTTTTGCTGGCTTCAAAGATCGCATTGCTGAAATGAAAATGAATATAAAGAAATATTAAATTAACATTAGACAAACCAAAACCACCCTCGCGGGTGGTTTTGTGTTTTTATATCTTGCCACGAGATGAGACTTCGAATTTTTCGTGGTTATTTAACCATATCAGCCAACTTTTCGATTCTCCATTCAGATTTTGTGATGTCACCGTTCTTATCAAACTTATATTCACCAGCATAACCCTTGTAAGAGAAGTCGTCGCTAGCCATATAATCACGAAGAGTCATATTGGCAGGCTTTTCTTCCAAAGCCTTTACAATCATGAACAATCCATCAGCAGCACGGTCGGCATACGAGCCAGGATATTTACCGTACACAGCTTTGTAATCATTTTCGAAAGCATCGGACTTGGTTGGAATAATTACATAGACTCCATCACCAGACTTGGTAGTAATAATCTTTTGTTCAGCCAAACCAACTGGGATTTCGGTAGCACACAAGATTGGAATATTTACTTGCAATTCACGCATCTTATTTAGAACCACAGCGGTAGACTTGTCGAAACCAGTATAGAGGACAGCATCCACGCCAGAGGTCTTCAAATGAGTCACAATGGCCTGTAGAGCAGCAGAATCAGCACCATAGGCAATCTTCTCAACATAGGCCAACTTAGCACCAGAAGCTTCTACACCTTTAGTGAAAGCCTCGATATGCTTGTCACCCCAGACAGAATCTTCAACTACAATAGCAACGTTCTGCAATTTCAAATCCTTAATCCATTTGGTGGTATAAGTATCTTTAGCGGCAGTCATCGGAGCACCGTTGAAATAATATTCTGAACGCTGAGTTTCAATCTCGCTAGTATTACCGGGCAAATAAGCAACCACCTTGGCATCAGTAATGGTCTTGGCAGCAGAGTCAGCAAGGAAGCTCCAGGTCGGACCAATGATCGCCACTGGCTTATCGACATCGATCAATTTCTTTACAGCTGAAACAGTTCTAACTGGAATTGTTTGATCGTCTTCATAAACGATTTTTACATTGATACCTCTTTCAGCTAATTTAGTTTTGGCAAATTCCAAACCATCTTTCATATTATTACCGTCGATACTAGCAGCACCAGACAGTGACAAGGCAGAACCAATCACTATTTCTTTGACGTCATTTTTTGGTTTGCTATTTCCCAAGCCGACAACCAAACCAACTACTACGATTAACGCCAACACTATCAAACCAATTTTTAAATTTTTAGTCATATTTTTTACCCCGTTAAATTTTTGACTGACACATCAAACAAAATGTTTAATGTTTGGAAAATCTTTAAATTTTCTATCAGTCAAAACTTTTTCGGGCAAGTTAATTTATAATTATTCTAAGAATTAACAATATTTTTTCTTACTAACGGATGTATATTGCAAACTCTATTGATTGGGGGATGTATTTCAATCCCCCAGCGCAATGGCTACTTGCCTTTAACTTTCCGGCACCCCGGACAGTTTTTGCAACTACCATCGCACTTTTCTTTCTTCTTCATCTTTTTCTCCTTACCGATAGTTCCCAAGACAAGGTCAAAGAACTCTTTAGCCTCAGCACTTTCTGATGCAATACTATCTCTCACAACTTCATTTCCCGACGTACGAGAAACCTTGGCTATCGCCGCTGCCAAGCACTGCTTACACAGATTATTCCCTTGGACTTCTATCCCCATCAGACAGCCGCACTCGCACTTCATCGTGCACCAGTGGTAGGCATTGCCCTTTGACGGATCCTTACAGAAATCTTTCGAAATACAGGCTTCGCAAACTTTTTTATTCAGTTTCATCTTTTACTCCTTGGTTGTTGTGAAGGGTCAGAATCAACTTGATTCTTTCTAGTATAATTATGACACGATTTTAGCACTCTGACAACAACACTTATTGGCATTATTTTGACATATTTTGTGCTTTATGTTAGGCTT
>JBAWVR010000061.1:0-4700 GCA_037147155.1 bacterium
TACAAAGAAAGACGGGTTACGCTTCGCGTAACCCGTCTTTCTTTTTTAAATAATAGAGACTACCCGGTTGTGAGCTTTGGCATCGTTTTTAAAATTGCGTTCAGGTATTACTTTGATTATCTAATTAGCAAAACAGACCCTAGTTTAGTACTAGAGTCTGTTTCGTTAAAAACAATTTTAATGCCAAAGTCTACAACGGGGACTATTTCTTTTCAACAGCTACATACTTGGCATCATCACCCTTGCGGAAGAATTTGCGGTTCTGAAGATTGACGAGAATAGTATTTTCTTTGACATATCTTTCCTTGAGAACTTTCTCAATGATTTCTTCTTTAGTCAAAGGACCATACTTGGAGAGAATTTGACGAATGACATCTTTAACTACACCACTCATGTATCCCCATTCGCGAAGCGCGTAGAGACCGCGACCCACAAGAACGAAACGAGGATCTTTAATGAGCTCATTGTGACAGGTGGCCACATGGGCTTTCTTATTGAAGACAGTACCAATAGCTTTGGCTACTTCTTTAAAGTGAATTGGAGAACCATGCTTGCGGATGATGAGGAAGGCATAATCGCGCATACCTTTGGTGCTAATGTTTGAGGAACCAGACTTACCCCATTCACCTAGAGGATTTTTCTTGATACCTTTTGAAAGTGACAACCAGCGCTTGACCACTTCTTCATTTTTGTATTGTTCAGAGACATCCTTTACTTCATCCAAAAAGGCTTTCACCATATCAGATTCTGGAATCAAGTCTTCGTCTTTCAAATTGCCGTAGAGTTTCTTGAGTGAGGTGTGGACAGTGTTAGAAAGTTCTTCATCTATATACCAGCGGTGTTTGAAGTCATCATCCTCTTTGATTTTCTTGAATGGGTGTCCAAGGACCAAAAGATAGTTGATATGATTTTGAACTGAACCATCTTTAGAAATATAATCCAAAAGTTCTTGTTCTACCACGATACCACCAAGCTTCTTGATAACAACCTCCAATTCATCCATGGCAGACTTTTCTTCTGCATATTGTTTGGATTTGCGCATCAAACCAAAAGCGTGGTTCTCAATCTGACGAACACGTTCACGAGTGATCTTGTACATTTTACCAATTGCATCCAAGGTCATACGTTCGGTACTCTTGCCCAAACCATAACGATTGATAACAACCTCGCGACTGCGAGTTGGCAAGACAGCAAGCAAACGCTTGGTGACTTGTTTTGGTTTAAAAGTTATTGCTGATGTAGCCATATTTTTATTTAATAATCCTTCCTTATAAAGAATGTCTAATTCGATTTACCCATCCAACATATCATTATATTGATATTTGGTCAAGTGTCTGTCAATTGTCTAATAATGTAGGCAGTATAATGCTAAAATCCACTATTGAATTTTGTGTCAATAGTGGATTTAGGAACCGAATTTTAATTATCTATCTTTGAACTTTCTGACTATCAAAGTGATGATGGCGGAGAGAGCTACAAAGAGTATAACGACACGCAACCAATCTTTAGCTTCGTTCCAATAACGAATAGAAGCGATAACCAAGGTCAATATTCCAGCCAGTGAGGCTGAGACCATCAAGGTTTGATTGATAGCTGCCAAAAATAGTGAAGCGACGAGAAGAATTACACCAACGATAACATAGACAATGAAGACATTTTTCTCATAGGTAGAATTAGCTTTTGAAAAATCCTTATTACAAGTGAAGTATTGATCACAGTAACCAGTGATTGGATCATTCGCAATCCCTGACGCAGCTGGTTTGGCATATTCTGTCCACTGCCCACCTTTTGCTTGGCAGGTCTGACTATCTTTGATTTCAGTTACTAATTTTTGTTGAGACTGAGTACAAAAATCTTCAAACTTTGGTGCAGGTTTGATCAGACTGATTGAATAAGCCAAAAACAAACTAAAGACAATGATCGCACCCAAAATGAGTGACCATTTAAAAATTGATGAACCGGCAGTTTTCATTGGTGTTGTATCCATATATTTTAAATTAACTAATACTGCATAATTATATCACAATTAAAAAGCCCGGGCACGAATGCACCGGGCAAAGCCAATTGGCTTTACTGATTATTTCCCTCCATCTTGGCCAAGAGTAATTGATCATTCTCGGCTTCCAAATCACCGAGTTTCTTTCTTGGAAACTCTTCCCAAAGTTTTACGCAATGTTCACAGTTGGCAATGCGTGGCGGATGAGTGAAGAGTGCCGATCCAGGTCCTGTACCTCGACAGACAATGACATCCACCAAACCAGCTTCCTGGCTAGGAATGACACTTCTAACCATGGCGTAGAACGGAACAATTTTATGTTCCGGATCTGGATAGAGTAAAAGTCTGGCAGGAAACTGAACCGACGGCGGCAGATTTCTGATCACGGCATAATGGCCGTTATCCAACCACTTGACCACAGCATCGAAACTGCAACCGGTGATAGGAATGGTCTTTTCATGTGGGGTATTTTTGACCTTGGTGTCGGCCGATATCACTCCTTGATTGAGCAAGATGACCTGCTCCATGATATTGATCCAGGCCTTTTCGTACACCTGAATAATATTCTCGTAGTATGTTCTCGTGACGATATTTTTCGAGGACCGTCCCTTGAACGTATCTGCGACCAGCTTGTTCACCTTGTTGCACATTTCATCAGCGATTTTGATCATTTGCCGTATGTCCTCGCGAGCACCGACAAACTTTTCCGAAAAATCATCTGGGAAATGGTCAACAGTGCCAACCAGCTTGCCATCAATTTTCTTGACAGACTTCAACACACCATAGACACAATCACCCCTATCATCCCCGTTTTCTTTTTTGTTGTCATATGACATACCACAGAAAAAGATGGGTAGCTGCTTCGGTCTCTTGTCCAAATGCACGTGACATATTTTTCCCGTCACAAGCAGTCCACTGGGAGTACACTGTGCGAGCATAGTCTTGCTAAGTTTCATCTGAGACCCCTTTCATTTAATGAACAATAAATCTTTGCCAATTACTACTTTTCATTGGTACAGACAAAGTACCACCCATAAGCCAAAGTGTCAAAGAAAAAACACGCCTTTCCCAAGGGCGTGCAATACTGTGTTTTTAAAAAAAGAACTAGCGGATAACCTGATCAATTTCTTCCAGAGTCCGCATGATGGCATCGTACATGCTGGGTGCTTGAAGAATTGGGCGACCGACAACAATACGATCGGCGCCTGCTTTGATAGCCTCGGCCGGAGTCATCACCCGCTTCTTGTTTTGATCATCACCAGCCACGACAGACCAAGCCGGACGAATGGCGGGAGTATTGTAAGTAAACAAGTTGCCGTGTATGGCGCGAATCATTGACACTTCACGCGGAGACAAAATCAAACCATCGATTTTGGCCTCAGCTGCTATTTCGGCAAATTTCATCACCGCTGCGTCAATAGGACAACCAAACATTCTGACGCACTCGTTCTCACCAAGATGAGTAAGAACCGTGACGCCGAGAATCTCTGTATTCGGCAACTCATTTTTCAGAGCGGCCATACTTTTGACTCCGGTCGTACACATAACCGTCAGCAATTCTGGCTTGAATTTTTCCAGAATATAACCTTCAGTACTGAGTGTTTCGGGAATATCATTGAGCTTCAGATCACCGAAAACTTTCAGACCGCTTCTGTGAAGCAATCTGATTGCGTCGTGACCGAGACAACGAAGGCCGGAATTGATTTTGATATAGACGCCGGTGGAACCAATCGCATCAGCCAGTTCCTCGAGTATCAGATCAATTTCAACATCCGGATCCATGTTTCTGTTTACTGGTTTAAAATCCGCCGCTACAATCAAGCGCTCACAGACCTCCAGTTTCTTTTTGGGCACCACAACAGACGTATCCATCTTTCACCTCATTTCTTGTTGGTTGTTATTCAGCGTTCAATTCGGCCCAATTGTCCTTGGGCGGAATCGCCTTCGAATCCTGCTTGCACAGAGGACAATCGGCCGGTTCCCACATGGGCATGGCTCGGTCAATGAGACCGATAATTTTCTTTTCACCCACAGTAGCAAGACCAGAGCGATTGACCAAGACCAGAGTAAACGGCAGAACTTTTCCGCCTTCTGCCTCAACCGCCTTGACCGTGCGTTCCACACTACCGCCGGTAGTGAGAACATCTTCACACATGAGAACGGCACGTCCATTGACGATAGCTTTCTCTTCGGCAGAGAACGACATCGCCGTGACCTGACCATTGACTTCCACCTTTTCCGGAGAGGCCCAACAACAAGTTACGCCAGTAATCTCGGAGATTTCCTTGGCAATAAGTTCGGCTAACTTAGTGGCGCCGGTCTTGGGACCAACCACTACCTGGACGTCGAAAATACTGCGACCAGTTCCGATATACTTTTCCACCAGATCAGAAGCGGCCTCTTGCAACATTTCCTCGTCAGCAATGACAAGGCGACTGTTGAAGAAACCACTCGAGTGAAGACCGCTACGCAGTAAAGCGTGGGCCTGTTTCTTGCCGTTGTGAATCCACAGCGCACCCTTATTCCGGTACGCCTCGATCCACTGTTCCAATGTTCGGTACATGTTCTATCCTTTCTGTTATTCTTTTTTGCGTGCTTATGGTGACGCATTAAACCATGTTGAAATAACTCAACTCTGGTAATACCATACAATAATTAGCTGAAAATGTAAATGCAACATAGATATGTTTGACATCTATATTAA
>JBAWVR010000062.1:0-4531 GCA_037147155.1 bacterium
ATATAAATTATATAATTAAAGGAATAAGAGGTCGCGGTCGAGGTCGTCATTATCAGTGGCTTCGTGGAGACCAGGGGTTGGGAGAGGGTCGCCGGGGCGGCGACGGGGTTTGGCCTTCATGGCTTTGTGTGTCGAGGCAAGATAGACCAGTCTTTTGCCCAATTTGTCCTCTAGGGCGTCGATATTCTTGTGTATGGATCCAAACTTGTCTGACTGCTGTTTGTTGCCAAACAAGTCCCCTTGCGAGACGGATTCGGGTATGAGTTCTAGGAGTGAGACACCGACGGTACGATACAAGACGCCTTTGACCCAGAGTTTTTTAAACACATCTTCCGCCAAGTCCATAATTATTTCCGGCACACTGTTTGGTGTGGGTAGAGCGATGATACAATCAGTAATTTTGAAATCTTTGGTCTTGAGAAAAATGGAAACTTTCTTGGCGATGAGTCCATAGTGGCGAGCTTTGAGACAAGCGTCTTCAATATGTTTGGACAATTGGGCCAGGAGAAATACTTTGTCATTGGTGGCTGGATGAAAACTGCGAGTCTTTTGCACAGACTTGTATTCTACTTTGGTCAGTGGATCTATTTCCATCAAATATTCTCCCCGGAGTTCTCGCCACATGGTCTCATACGGTTCAGACAAATTCTCTCGTACCCAATAGATATCTTTGTCAGTAAAAGCTTTGGCCGTTCGGACACCCTTCTTCTCCAAGAGTTCAGCAGTGCGAGGACCAATGCCCCAGATTTTCCCAATTCCAGTCTTAAGGAGAAAATCTGGGGCCGTCTCCCTAGTAATAATCGTCAGTCCATTCGGCTTCACCCATTTACTCGCCACTTTGGCAAGCACTTTGGTCGGGGCTAGACCAATCGACACCGACAAATCCAATTCTTCATTTACTTCTTTTTTTATTCTTTCCGCAATTTCGCGATAGGTCATCTTCAAAGGTTTATCTAGTCCAGTCAGATCCGCAAAGCATTCATCAATACTGTATTCTTCCACATCATCAGCATAGCGTCTCACAATATCCATCATCATTCCTGAATATTTTACATAGGACTTGTAATCCCCGGGCAAGATGATCACTTGCGGAAAATTTTTCTTTACCCAAAATATCGGCATACCACGAGTAATACCAATCGCCTTGGCTTCGTAAGAAAGTGCGGACACAATTCCCCTCTCTTCACCAGTCACAACAGGCTTACCTCGCAAGGTCGGATTCTTGGCCACCTCCACACCCACAAAAAACGCATCCCCATCAATGTGGAGGATTACGTGTTCGCGAGTAGTTTTAATTTTGGATTCAGTCTTCGTCACCGGTTAATTATACCTGAGGGAGGCAAGATGGGCGAACAGGCCAAACCCAAAATAATCTGCTACAATATACGCATGATTATTTTTATAAACGGCTCGATAAATTCAGGAAAAACAACTGTTTCCAAAATTCTAATGGAGAAATTGGGCAATTTCGCCCTGATTGAAATAGATAGTTTGTGCGAAATGATATCTTGGATGCCAATTGATAAAGCCGTACCTATCAATTGGGAAAATGCAGTTTCTGTTATTAAAAACTTTTCTAAACATGGTATTAGCTCAATTATCCCCTATCCGATATCTCAGAAAAATTATGACTATGTTATGGCAGAATTAAAAGATTTGAATGAAAACATTATGGTATTTACTCTGGCGCCAAAGCTTGAGAGTGCATTAGAAAACAGGGGTACGCGAGAATTAAGTGACTGGGAAAAAGAAAGAATTAAATATCATTATGAGATTGGCATACCGAATCCAACTTTTGGAGAGATCATAGACAATACTGACCTGACACCTGAACAGACGGCGGAATATATAATGGAAAAGATAAATAAATAGGAAAAGCCGGGCGGGTGTAGTCACCCGCCGGGCTGATTAAGACTGGATTCCTGGTCAAGCCAGGAATGACAGAAGGGAAAAAACCGAGGAGAAGCCTTCTTCCCGATCCAAGGCTTCACCTCCGTTTTTGAGAGTATAGAAATAAAAAACCAGGAGGGTCATGTAGGTTGGGTTTGAATTACCCTTCCGACCTCCTGGGTGTACGCACCGTCATCGGGTGCTACACTAACATCAGTTGCACCGCCTGGTGCTGCACCCTAGCCAGAGTCTCCGTTGCCAGAGGTTTGACTAGTCATTGGGTGTTGCTAAGGGGTGGGCCCCCGCAAAGGTAATCCTTAGGCTTTCGCTCGCCGCTAATCGCCTACCCATAACTGATGTGTAAAGATGATATTAGCACTATTGGGGAAGGAGTCAAGATGGGACAAAAAAACCGAGGAGAGACCTTTTTTCCGATTCAAGGTCTCACCTCCGTTTTTTATTTGGTCTTTGCGTTTTGGCAAAATAATGTTATATTGTGTGCGTTAGTCTATGGTCTTATCGTCTAATGGTTAGGACATCACCCTCTCACGGTGGAAATCGGGGTTCGAATCCCCGTAGGATCACAATGAAAAAACCTGCTTATTTATAAGCGGTTTTTTCTTGTGATCCTAAGCGAGTGATGGGTATCACTCGCGCCGGGGATTCGAAGCCTCGCTGAGCATTTTTTTGAGTTAGCTAACGAAGAAAAAATCCAGCGATGGGTACTGACCCTGTAAGGGTCGAAAAGCGTACTCGCGGTCCCCGTGGGGATTCGAAAGACACCGACTGGATTGCTTCTTCCTCCTTACAGGAGCAGTACACCTTTTAGATATAATTTCGTTATCACTCAATTCTATCTCAAAAGGTCTTTCGTTTGGATCCCTAGCCCAAACTCAACCTCGCAATGACGAAAAAGACCGAATTTTGCTCCGCAAAATTCGGTCTTCCAATATACTCCATACCAATACTTATACTATTTTAGTAACCACTCCGCTTCCTGTCTCACCAACAAATCTTTAGCCTTGGTTGGTTCGGCCATTATTTCCACGACAATCTTTTCCATGCGAGTTGACTGGGAACCTTTAGCCAAAATCACATCACCCTTTTGAATAAAATTTTGCAAGAATTCTCCAGCTGCCACAGAATCATCAAATTGAAAAATATTTTTCTCATCCATTCCCTTACGCAAAGCACTTTCGGCTGTACCGCGTGTACGCATACCGACAGACACCAAAACATCAGCGACAGCCTGAATACTTTCCCCCACTTCTTTGTGCTCTCCGACAGAATGTTTGCCGAGCTCCATCATATCACCCAAAGCCACAATCTTGCGACCAGCACACTTCATATCTCGCAAACCACGCAAAGCTGAATGCACAGCGACCGGCGAAGCATTGTAAGTATCATCAATTATCAAAGTATCTTTGATACCAGGGATAAGATTCATGCGTCCTTTCGGCAAAACAACATTAGACAAACTTTCAGAAATTTTGACCAAGTTTAAACCTTGAGACAAACCGACGGCAATACCAGCGAGTGAGGCAAAAACAGCTTGTTCTCCAATCACACCTGTAATCTTGACCGGCACACTATTACCACCAAAGTCCGCTTTGAATTGAATGCCTTTTACAGCTTCGTTTTCATAATAGAAATCAGGATAAGAAGCGCGAATATCACAGTCTTTGTATTCCACCCCATAGATCAAAGTTTTTTCTTTAATCTTGCCAACAAAAGACAAGGCGTCCTCATCATCACCATTTACAATCAAAGTACCGCCCGGCTTCAAAGCCATAGCCAAATAACCTTTTTCTTTGACCACTTCTTCACGATTTTTGAAATACTCAATATGTACTGGGGTCTTGGCAAACTTTGTCAACACCGCTACATCAGGACGCAACCATTTTGACACTGACTGAATATCACCTGGGCGATCAGCTCCTACTTCCAAAACCAACCATTTAGGAAAGTTTTCTTTTCTAAACAAAATCAAATCAAGTCCTTGCCACAAATTTTTCAGCCAGCCGATTGGATTATTCCAAGCGTTCTGACAACCGATAATGGTTAGTGGGATTCCTATTTCACTATTAAAACTTTTTTCACTCTTACGAACAGAAAACTCTGAAGCTAGTACCGCGTAAATAGCATCCTTGGCCGAAGTCTTGCCCACACTACCAGTTACTCCGACAACCTTTGGCTTGTATTTACGCAAAATCAAATCCGCTTCCCATCTCAAGAGGAAAGAAATTATGCTTTTTAAAATATCTTTAATAGAAATCACCATAAGAAAAAATATTGATAATTATTTGATAATCTGACCATCTGGACATCTAAAGCTACAATCCGATCCAGTGCGTCCAACATAGGTTCCATTGGAACACATGTAGGCGTCCATCGTACAAGCCACTACTTGATTGTTAAAATTATCAATGTTTGGACCGATCAATTTAACACTACCTCCAACACTAATGCTTGGAGTAGCAGATTCTTGATGATTGATTTTAATGATATTTGTAGCCCCATTAAAAAGTCCAGAGCTACGGATCGCTCCCATAACCATAAGAATAACTATGATGGCAAAGATTATAGCCAACGGCATCATAATATATTTGTGTATAAAATCCATATATTTTATTATTACACC
>JBAWVR010000063.1:0-4272 GCA_037147155.1 bacterium
ACACTATTTACTATATTATGGCTTTATTAAGCTATATATATGGAAATGTAATCTACTGTCAACTTATTTGACAACTATTCTAGGGGTGGTATAATGATTCTATGATCAAGGAAAGGCAATTAGAATTATTGGGGCTTAGCGATAAAGAAGCTCGTCTATACGTAGCGGCTCTGGAGCTCGAAACTTTCTCCGTTTTTGAGATTGCGGCCAAATGTGGCATCAAAAGACCGACCTGCTATTTGATTTTAGATGAGCTGACCAAGCGCGGACTCTTTTCTATGGTGGTCAACAAGAAACACAAGCTCTACAAAATCGAATCCCCCACCGCTTTCATCCGCCAGGCCAAAAATAATTTGCATTACGCTGAACAAATAGTTCCATCTCTTCTTGCCAAGGTCTCTGAAGACAAAGAAAAACCAAAAATGAAATATTATTTTGGTGAGAAAGGTATTCAGAATGTTTATGATGATTTGCTGACTGTCAGAAGTAAGATGATGTATTATGTTGGATCCAACGAATCTCGCATCAACAACGTGGGTGAAGATTTTCTCAAAGAATGGGTCAAACGTCGTGTGGCCAAGGGTATCAAGATTCAAACTATTCGCATGCGCGAAGAACAACCCAAGGACTTTCTCCTCAGTGCGACCAAAGAACTCAATCGCGAAGTACGCTATGCACCAAAAGGGATTTTTGTTCCAGACACGATTTGTATTATTGGTAATAAAGTAGCGGTTATCTTTACCACCAAAGCCAATATCGCTTTCACTATTGATAGTCCAGAGTTCAGCCGCTCTATCCTCGCCTTATTCAAGGCCTTGTGGGGCATATCAACGGAGACTTATTAATTTTCTTTCTGTCATCCCGGGCTTGACCCGGGATCCAGGCGACCTTTCCGTAAGGAAAGTCTTTTGAGTCTCATCCTAGATTCCCCTGCCTACCGGCAGGCAGGCGTCTTCACCACTCCTGGCACTTCCGTTTTCTACCACGGAATACCGTGGAGAAAACTAGGTCGCACGGGAATGACACACAAAGAGAGAATATAAATATGAGACAAACACAAAACCACCCTCGCGGGTGGTTTTGTTGTCCGACTATTTAGCGATAATTGCTTTAACTGAGGCTTTTGACTGTATATTTCCATCATTCTTCATGGATATATTGCCCATAGCTCCAGAAAAATCCTTGATTTTCAAAAGCTGTTTTGCAATGCTAACCCTTTCTATATCAGAGCTTTTTTCGTAGGCGGTAACAAGTATTTTGACGATATCGTAAACGTTACCTGACCCAACCATTGGGCTACTACTAGAGAATTCGCTCTTATACTTATCCACGAAATCACTTGAGGGATCGCCGGCACTAACATACCAATAGCCATTAAATAATTTCTGATTAGTGGTTGTTTCCATTCCTTCTTCGGATGTCATTGGTACTGTTATACCGGCATCCTTGATTTGTTTTCCAAGCACATCCAACTCAGGCGCAAAACACGTTAATACGATAATGTCTGGCAAATTGCTCTTGATCTTAATTATTTGAGATCGAAAATCTTTTTCTCCAAAATTAAAGGTTTCATCAGTAGTGATAACTATTTCTGTTCCCTTTAATTGTTTTTTAATCTCATTATTAATTGCCAACATTCCGTCTTGATTTGCAGTAAATAGAGCCACTTTCTTTATATTTCTATTTTTAAACTCCTGCACCATCGCGGTTACTTCATCTACTGGAGCTGTCCAGTGGTTAAAATTGTTTTTACCATCAGCAAAAGTTTGGTCACTGACAACTGATAGATGGATTAAATCGTTTTTAATTACTAGGGGTTTTGCCGAATTAGCTGGCCCGGAGCCAAAAGTCACAATGGCTTTAACTCCGTCAGCGGAGATTAATTTACTAACAGCTGTGACAGTTTTCTTACCATCAAACTGATCGTCTTCAAAAACTAGTTGGTAATCATTCTTTGTTATTCCATAATCAGACAAAGCTAGATTGGCACTGTTTTTTGCAGACTCACCAAGAAAAGCCAAATTTCCGCTTAGGGGCAAAACCACACCGATTTTAATGATATCCTTGTTGGCGCTCGGGGTAACTGTTTTGTCGCCTAATGTCACAAAAAGGAACACTGAGACCAAGACAATCACAACCGCCGTCCAAAAAATTTTCTTTTTCATGTTATTTTGTTATTTTAATAACAAGGACATTATTTCATTAAATGTCAATAACGTCACTATATATGACGTATATCTCTTATGACCATCTAGCAGAGACTAAAATAGGTCTTAAATAAAGGCTTTACAAAATACTCGATTATGATATTATGTTGTCATAAATAACGACAATGAATGAATTACTCAACAAATTGATTGAATATGGGCTAAAAGAAAGAGAGGCTTCCCTCTACCTGGCCAGCCTAGAATTGGGAGAGTCGGGCATGTCCGCGATCGCTAAAAAGGCTAAAATCAAGCGCTCGACAGCCTATCTGACGTTTAAAACCCTTGAGGAGCGTGGTTTGATGGGAAGTTTCAAAATGCGCTTTGGCCTACGTTTTGTAGCGACGAGACCTGAGACTTTTTTTACTCGTGAAGAAAGAAGACTAAAAGAGCTAACTTTTATACTCCCCCAACTCAAAGAGCTCACCATCACAAAGTCTTATAAGCCTAAAATAATGTATTACGAGGGTAGAGAGGGTTATAGAATTGCTATAGAAGACAGTCTAAAAACACCAGGCATTACCCTACGTCATATTGGCTCTCTAAAAGAAGCCCACAAGGTGATGGGTGAGGATTATGATTTTAACCATTATATGCCGACCAGAATTAAAAATAAAATATTTTTAAAGGGTTTGTATTTTAATGATGTTACTGAACGTGCAAAGGAATGGATCCTCCCGGAGAATGAAATCAAACATTTACGAAAGATATATTACCTCCCGGAAAAATATAACCACAATACATCAACCTTAATCTACAATGATAGAGTTATTATTTCTGGCGGTAGTAAAGAATTGATTGTAGTGGTTATTGAAAGTAAGGAAATAGCTCACAGTGAACAACAAAAATTTGATCTAATCTGGGATCTAATTGAGAACCAGAAAAAACAACAGTAACGAATGCAAACCAAAACCACCCTCGCGGGTGGTTTTGGTTTTCTTCGCAATAATCTAGTAATTCTCCACCTTTCCATTTCTCACAGTCTTCACATCATAAGTAGCGCTACTCAAGTCACCGTTTTTATCAAAGGAAATCTGGCCTGACACCCCTTGATAATTTTGCACTTTGTACAAAGCGTTCTTGATCTTGGTACTATCAGTTCCTACTTTAGCCATAGTTTGAGCCAAGATTTTCACAGCGTCATAAGTTTCAGCGGAACCCATCACAATACCCTTGTTACCATTCACCTTAGACAATTCTGTTTTGAAAGTCTGATTTTCAATGGCCTTTGGCACCAAGTAAATCATTCCCTCGGCCGCACTGCCAGCTCCAGCTAATACTTGTGGGTCATTCCAAGAGTCACCACCAAGCATCTGAATCTTGAGACCGATTTCTTTAGCCTGCTTCAAACCAATTACAGTTTCGCTATTGTAACCTAGAAAATATATTAGGTCAGGATTTAGAGATTTGATTTTGGTCAAAGGAGTTTTCAAATCTTTGGAAGTGGTAATATTGAAACCTTCGTTAAAGACAATATTTGCTCCCAATGATTTAGCTTTTTCAATAAACACCTGCTTGATGCCATCACACCAACCACTAGCACAAGACATGACAGCAATATTTTTTGCCTTCAAAGTATTCACAGCTAGTTCAGCCGCTCTCGCACCCTGAAAAGCATCTGATGGATAGTCGCGGAAGATATAATCACCAGCATTGGTAATGTCAGGACTTGAAGACAGGGGTGACATCATGACTACCTTGGCCGCTTCGGCTACTGGGGCAGAGGCTACAGTTTCAGAAGAACAAGCAGCGCCGACAATAGCATTCACTTTGTCGACATTGATCACCTTGGTTACAGCTGATACAGCCGCTTTACCATCACATTTAGCGTCTTCGCTAATCAACATCACCTGACGGCCATTAATACCTCCAGCTTTGTTGATTTCAGACACCGCTAGCTCAGCGGCAATCTGCATACCTTGACCAACACTAGCCACATCTCCAGTCAAAGGAGCCACGAAAGCAATCTTGATGTCAGACTTATCAGAATTAGTATTATTTGAGTAATAGACTCCAAGCACTATTACCAAAATAACTACAATAATACCAATCAACCATTTATTTTTGT
>JBAWVR010000064.1:0-4186 GCA_037147155.1 bacterium
AATTTGTCGACAATTTCATTAAGTATAATAATATTATCAATCAGCTCCTTTTTATCACCAGTTAAAAGTCCGCTTTTTATAGTATTTAAATGTTCGATTGAATAATTAGAATCAATATCGTTTTTAATTTTTTTGATATATAATCTTAATATTAGAAGTTAATTTAAATTTATGCCATTTAATAATCCAAAGCATGGTTTCGAACAACCAGAGTTTCCAGGTTTTGAAAAAATATTACAAGGAGAAGAAATTGATACTGCCAATAAACCAGGTAGTGAAAAGCATGTGATCAAACCGGAATCTGCCAGAGTTGGCATTAATGAAGAAAAAAAAGAAGAAGTTAAAAAAGCTGACCCAATTCAACCAGCTCACGTTGGTGTCGAGAGGGATAGTAGTGATGATGAAGAACCTTGGTGGAGAAAATAATTTTTATAATAATGTTTCGAGATAGATATAAAAAATTTTTTTGGGTGAGCGGAATTATTCTGGCGATTTTGTTGTTCTTCTTTTTGTGGTCTGGCAATATCTGTCGCCAGATGATTAAAAAAGGGGAATTAAGTTCAAATATTCCTCAGAGTGTGGCGACTACCGCTTCGGCGGAAATTTTCAGTACACAGAAAGCTAAAATAGGGCCAGAAATAAGCTATAAACAGCAAAACCTGTATTGGCAAGGTGAAAAAATAACTTTTGATGTATCTGACACAGATGCCAAAAAAGAACTGGGTTTGAGTGGGCGTACGAGTCTTTTGCCTGGCACTGGTATGATTTTTCTTTTTGATAAAAAAGATCGTTATGGTTTCTGGATGAAAGACATGAATTTTTCTATCGACATAGTTTGGGTTGATGATAACTTTACAGTTTTGGATATTAAAGAAAATGTTTCGCCAGAAACTTATCCGCAAGTTTTCATGCCTAGTGAAAGTTCAAAAATTGTTCTTGAATTGCCAGCTGGTTTTTGCGCCAAGAAAAAAATTACAACCGGAAGCGTCTTCAAGATTTCATCTAACTAGTTTTCAGAAAAAAGAAAAGGGCTTTTTGAATAAAAAAATTTTTTTTACTCAAAAAAGCCCTTTTAAATTGTCTTCTTTCTGGACGGACTTTGACAGGTGGTTGGTTTGATTTTCTGGATTGGTTTTTAGAGTAAAAAAGGTTTTTTCTTGGACCAGATTGGGGTAAAATTATAGACGGGTTGGTTTTTGTTTGCTAACAAATCAATAATTCAAGAAAGTTTTTTGATGAGTGATGCAAACGTGAAAGTTTTTTTAAATTGTTTTCATAGTTTGATAAAGTAAAAAACAAAAGTTTTGATTTTTGTTTTTTGTTTTGCGTCAATATGTATTTTTTAAAATCTCTTTTGTTTATATATTAATAATTAATTTATTTACGATGGTAAAAAACAGTGTAGGAGTAAACAAAGTATCCTTGGTCAAAAGTGTCCAAAAAAGAGATGGCACAATCATTCCTTTTGACTTGGAAAAAATCGTTGGAGCAATCCATAAGGCTATGTTGGTATCTGGTGAGGGTTCTCTTGAGGAGGCAGAATTGGTGGCCACCAAGGTTTTTGCTGATCTTGTTCGTATTTCCAAGAAATTTCCAAACTTTGTCCCAACTGTTGAGGGAATTCAGGATTCCGTTGAAAAAGAATTGATTTTGGCTGAATATGTTAAGACAGCCAAGGAATATATTTTGTATCGTCAGGAGCGCACTCGTTTGCGAGAAACTACCGTTAAGGTGCCAGAGGGCGTAAAAAAGTTAGCTTCTGAAAGTAAAAAGTATTTTAAAAATCCTTTGGGTGAATTTGTGTACTATCGTACTTATGCTCGATGGATCGAGAAAGAGGGTCGTCGCGAAACTTGGATTGAAACAGTTGATCGCTATTTGGATTTTATGAGAGGAAAGGTTGGCAAGAAAATTACTGAAACTGAATATGCTGAGTTACGTGAAGCAATTTTGAAACAAGAGATCATGCCGTCAATGCGTTTGTTTCAGTTTGCTGGTCCTGCTGTTGAGAAGACCAACGTTTGTGCTTACAACTGTTCCTTTATTGCCCCGACCTGTTTGCAGGACTTTGGAGAAATCATGTATATCTCTATGTGTGGTACTGGAGTTGGTTTTTCTGTTGAAGGAAAATTTGTTCAGTCATTACCACAAATTAAAATGCAGTCTGGAAAAAAGGCAACCAAGTATGTTGTCGATGATAGTAAAGAAGGATGGGCTGATGCTTTGGTACATGGTATGAAGGTTTGGTTTGATGGTCATGATGTAGATTTTGATTATTCCAAGGTGCGTCCATCCGGTGCACGTCTAAAGACTATGGGTGGCAAAGCCTCTGGTCCAGAACCGTTGATGCGTCTCATGAAAATGGTTCGCGAAAAGATTTTGAAGAATCAGGGACGTCGTTTGTCCAACTTGGATGCCCACGATATTATTTGTTCTATTGGTGACTGTGTAGTGTCTGGTGGTGTTCGTCGCTCAGCTCTCATTTCTTTGTCAGATCTCGATGATGAGAAGATGCGCGATGCCAAGAAGGGACAGTTTTATTTGACTGAGCCACAGAGAAGTATCGCCAACAACTCCGCTGTCTATAATAACAAGCCATCCAACGAAGAATTCGTAGATGAGTGGATTGCTCTGATGAAGTCTGGTTCTGGTGAACGTGGAATATTTAACCGCGGGGCATTGGCCGCAACTTTGCCAGAAAGACGATTGAAAGTTTTGAATAATTATATTGGCGATTTGGGTACCAATCCTTGTGGAGAAATTATTATTCAGTCCAAGCAATTCTGTAACTTGTCAGAAGTCGTTGCTCGTCATGGAGACAAAGAAAAAGATTTGATTCGCAAGATTAAATTGGCAGCACTTTTGGGAACCTATCAAGCAACTTTGACCAACTTTGGCTATTTGTCTAAAGAATGGAAAGAGAATTGTGAAAAAGAAAGATTGCTCGGAGTGTCTATCACTGGTCAATGGGACTGTGAGACCGTTCGTAATCCAGAAGTGTTGAAGAAATTGCGTGCCGAAGCCATCAAGGCCAACGTTACTTATTCCAAGCGTTTGGGAATCAATGCGGCTACTTGTGTGACTTGTGTGAAGCCGTCTGGTACCGTATCTCAGACAGTGGACTGTGCCTCTGGTATGCACCCACGTCACTCTCAGTATTATATTCGCCGCGTTCGTATTTCTGCGACTGACTCATTGTTCAAAATGTTGCGTGATCAGGGTGTGCCTTATCATCCAGAAGTGGGACAATCTCGTGAGGCAGCTACAACCTATGTGATTGAATTCCCAGTCAAAGCCCCTGAGAAGTCAGTCTTTCGTAATGACTTGTCAGCCATTGAACAATTGGAGTTTTGGAAAATGGTTAAAATAAATTATACCGAGCACAATCCGTCAGTCACTATTTCTGTAGGTGAGGGTGAGTGGATTGAGGTGGCTAACTGGGTGTACAAGAATTGGGATATTATCAACGGTTTGTCCTTCTTGCCACGTACCGACCACGTTTATCGATTGGCTCCGTATGAGGAATGTGATGAAAAGACTTACAATGGTTTGTTAGAAAAAATGCGCAACATCGACTTCTCCAAGATTATCACTTATGAGAAGCAAGATGAAACCGAAGCCAAGAAAGAATTGGCTTGTGCAGGCGGAACATGTGAGGTGGTCTAATTTTAAAAAGCAAAAACCGCCAGTCTTGAGACTGGCGGTTTTTGGTCCAAAGTTTATAAGCCGAATTCTGTTGGTGCAGGCATTTTTTGTTAAATAAATTTAGCAAAAAATGCCTGCACCCGACAATCATTTATCTGGGACCGAAATCGCTTCCGGCCTCAAGCGGCACTTCCTATATCTTGCGATATAAGACACGGCCTTGCATCCAGGTAAGGATTTAGCGCGTTGCACCCCAATAATTGCTTATTGGATTTATCCAATCTTGCGATTGGATACTCTATCTTTTCAGAATTGAGCGTCTCTGTTCGCACCTCTTTCGTCATGAAATAACGAATGACAGGCGTTACCTGCTACCTTTTTTCCGTCTTACGACGGAGAATGTTCGGACTTTCCTCTAACTTACGTCAGCGATTGTCTAACTCTGAACACTATGTATTATATAATACTTTTAGTAAAAAATCAACTACTTGAATTAGTGATTATTTATACACAAATTTGTTTGAATAAAGGTGGATTATAG
>JBAWVR010000065.1:0-3902 GCA_037147155.1 bacterium
GTAATAATCATAATACTTATAATTATACCATATGTGATATACCCTGCCACTTTACATATTGGCGATTTCAGGTTGTTAAATATAGGGTTTTACCGATTTGACTTGACAAAAGATGTGTTATCTGATATACTGGTTATAGAGTCAAAACCGGTTCAGGCACAAGATGTCTGACACAGTCTAGGAGATCAGGTCATGAACACGAAATTCAAGATCATTACCATCTCGTCCGTACTTTTCATTATGCTGTCGCTTTACAATCAGCAGTATGCATTGAATTTGATACTGCTCGTCATGGCTGCCTTTCTAAGCACAGTCATGGGCCTTGTGTACTACGGAAGCTTCGCCTACGGAGTAGTCAAGACCTGGCAACTGTTCGTGGGAGTCTTGAAGAAACTCTACTACTGGCACAAAGGTGCCAAGGGTAGACTAGAACAAAAGCTCTTGGCAAGTGCCACGCGAGCGTACAGGCATCAATAAGCCTCTCTTTTGAGAGCAGGGCTCACACTACGAGTGAGTCAACAAAAGCGCCGTCGACCACTACTGGGTTCGGCGCTTTTTTCATGGCCCGATTTGGACTAAGGTTGGTCCTTAGTCCAAATCGGGCCATTGTCATTTCCGCTTTAAAGTGGTAATGTATTGTCTGAATCTGAACCTTATCAAGCCTCAAGAGAAAGGAAAACAAACATGCTTTGTATTCTATTCTGGACTGCCTGGAGTTTACTTACCGGAACCATCATCATTTGTTTCTCAATCAGATAAACCAAAGGAGATATCACTATGCAAATTATTATTGTTCTGATCGCCTATGTCTTGTTCTTTCTGGTGTTTGTTCCACTCATAGCTGTCGCCGTGGTCAAAGCTGGGATGTTCCTAGCAAACTTTTCGGCCAGCGTCATGAATGACTATCACGAGCAGTGGATCAAGAAATCCGAAAGAGCTCACCTCGAAATCCTGACTGAAGGCTTTAGAAAAGCCAGGAAGGGTTTTGGTTACTAAGAAAAAACAAGCAGAAGGAGATGCTTCATGGAGACGATCCGAGCAGCAGTCAAACTTTACTTTGAGCCCATCACCTGTCTGTGGAAAAAATTCCACACCTGGATGAAAAACAGTTCAGCCTGAAATGGCTGACATGCGCAGGGCCGCCGATTTCCGAATCGGCGGCCCTTCAACATTTCCACTCTTTACATTTCTCCCTTTATCCGTATAATTAACCCCGTTATTTACTGCCACAGTTAACCCCGAACTTTCTCCCCTTTTGGAGTAGAAAATCATCGGATCTGTAGGCTAGTGCCAATTGACTGACAATCAGGTCAGCAACCGCACAATAAATATAATTAAAAATGGTTGCAAAAAAGAAAGTTGCTGCTACTGAAGAAGTAGTAGAGACTGCAGAAGAAAAGGCGAAAGCCAAAAAGGACGGTTTGATGAACAAAATCGTTGCCGATTCCATGACTCCTCCAAACGTTGGAGACTTGGTAGACGGAAGTGTTATTAGTATTGAACGTTCAGCTGTTTATATTGACTTGGGCCAAATCGGTACCGGTCTTATTTTCGGTCGTGAATTCATCAATGCTCGCGACATCATCAAGAAGATTAATGTTGGCGACAGCATTTCCGCTAAAGTTGTTGATACCAACAATGAGGACGGTTATATTGAATTGTCTCTCCGTGAAGCTAAACAAGCGATGATCTGGAGCGATGCTGAGAAAGCTATCAAGGACAAAGCTGTTCTTGAGCTCGTGGTTTCTGAAGCTAACAAGGGAGGTTTGATCCTTACTTGGCAAGGTATTCAGGGCTTCTTGCCAGCTTCTCAACTCAAAGCTGATCACTACCCTCGCGTAACCGATGGTGACAAAGATCGCATTGTTGATGAACTTCGCAAATTGGTTGGTCAAAGAATTTCTGTCATTATTATCACCGCTCTTCCAAAGGAAGGTAAACTTATCTTCTCTGAAAAGTCTGGTGAAAATAAAGAGAAAGAAAAGTCTATCGCAAAATACAAGGTGGGTGATGAAGTTGAAGGTGAAGTGACTGGTATCGTAGACTTTGGAGTCTTCGTCAAAATCGAAGATGGTCTAGAAGGTCTAGTCCACATCTCTGAAATTGACTGGGCTCTCGTTGAAGACACCAAGGCCATGTTCAAGATTGGTCAGAAGGTCAAGGTCAAGATTATTGAGGTTAAGGATGACAAGGTTTCCCTCTCTATCAAAGCTTTGAAAGAAAACCCTTGGAAGAACGCTGAAAAGAAATATAAAAAAGGAGATGAAGTTCAGGCTGTTGTTATCAAATACAACAAGCATGGTGCTCTCGCTAGCGTCGAGGAAGGTGTAGCTGGTTTGGTTCACCTCTCTGAGTTCGGTGGCAAAGAAGAGAAACTTCGTGAGAAGCTAGAATTGGGTAAGCGCTATACATTCAAGATTGTCTTGTTTGAAGCAAAGACTCAAAAAATGGGCTTGTCATTTGTAGAGAAGACAAAATAATTTAAAAAGAAAACCGCCACGTTCGCTTCGCGAGCGTGGCGGTTTCTTATATTGAGTAATATTTAATAAACCCTTCCCTTTATTTTTGTGCTTCTTTCATGAATACAAAAACACTCTCTTGTGGAAAAGTAAAAACACCACCAATTCCGGTATCATCAATATTCACATCATTAATACCTAAAGCTTTGTCATCGTGTGTAAGTGATAATATGTGTTCAAATCTGAATTCGGATGAATCCCTTATTGGATCCATACCAACAAGAACTTCTCTTTCATTAAGTCCTGGAATATTTTTATTTTGAAGTCTTAATAACAGACCAGCCTCAGCCGGACACTTATCAAATCCCAATTTGTGAGCCAAATATACGACATCATCGAGAGAATATTCTCCATCACTCCCTTCAAATTCCTGGGCCGCTTTTTCCATATCTTCAACAGATACAGATACAAGTATATATTTCTTATATTCATCAAATCTAACTTGATTCAAAAGCTCATCCTTCTTCCAAATATCACAACGCATACCTAACTCTTGGAGTTTCATAAAAAAATCTTCCAGATTTTTAATATTAGAAACCACTTCGTATGTTTTATAACTCGGAAGTGATTCAATTTTTTTCTCCATTAAAAGTTTTTCTCTATCCAAATTGTGGGTTTTTTCGGCCAATTTATACTTTTTGGTTTTACGTTTTTTTTCTAAAATTATTTTTGCTTCGTCACGACCAACAACACCTTCACTTCTTTTGTTTTTTAGTGCTACTGCTAAATCATCTCTATATTCTTGAGGGTCAAATTTTTCCATTTATAATTAGTTTTATTTATTAACACTACAATTTTACCCCTCCCGAAGCCATTCGGTCAAGTTGATTTAATAATTTAATGAAAAAGCCGGGAAAATCGCTTGGTATTTTTACCATTTCTTCAATTTCCAAATGCACCGCGGTGTACTTGAGAATTATAGATAAAATGTGTATATGCTCACCTCTATGTACTCTATTGTGAAGTGCACCGCGGTGTACTTCATATTTAATAATGATATAATATTCTGATGAGAAAAACTTATAATTACAAGGGTGTAAAAGTTAATAATTTTGGTATACCTAACTTTTTAACAAAAGAAGATGTGGGAAGACCGACTAATACAAAGAAAAAATACAACCAATATAAAATTTTTGTTCATAATTTCAAACTTGTTGAGCCTAGAAACCAGCTAGTGATTTATAATATTCCAAATAAAATGAGAAAGGAGCGGGACTGGTTCCGCAGACATCTGAAAAAATTTAATTATTTAATGATTCAAAAGGATATTTGGGTTGGACCATCTCCCCTTCCGACCGATTTTATAGCCTACACAAAGTCAATTAATCTTTTGGATAAAATTACAATATTAAAATTGGTAGATCCCTATACAAAAAAATAAGA
>JBAWVR010000066.1:0-3874 GCA_037147155.1 bacterium
GGAATTAACTACAAAACTCCACAGGAGATGGTGCCAAGGTATTGACTAGAATACGATAAATTAGCCCCTGCCAAACTTGGTTTGGCAGGGGCGTCAGTCACGGAAGAACTATTCTTTTTTCCTTGCAGAAAGGTATTTGGGTGTCACTCCAGATTCGTGATCAAAGCGACACTCAATGACCGCTGCCAGAAACATTGCCAGAAGAAGTTGTTGAACATAGTGCAAGTCGGTCAGGTCATTGAATCCATTCATTGCCGGTTTCAAATAGAACCAATGCAAATGATGGACAGGAATGACCACGTTACAGCCTTTCGAGATTTCCAGCAATTCCCCAACTCGTTTTCCGCTAAGCTCCTTGATGTAGAGGTTTTGTACGATTGAAAGAACTTTGTGAGAGAACTCCAGAACTCGATGTCCGTAAGATCCGTCTTCTTCCATCTTGTAGACGCGAGCCATCTCATATTGCCACACATCGTCCAGTTTGAACCTGCGAATCAGGTGGTTGGTGACCGTAATGAGGTCACGATGAAGCACGACACTACCTCTCAAATAATCACTCATTTTTATCTCCTTTCCAGAAGATTTATCGCCCCCAAAATTGGACCAACTGCGCCGGAAACACTCTGGCGTCTTGTGGTGGAAGTCCGAGTCAGACTTCTGAGCGACCCGATAAAGCTTGCGGCTTTGTCGATAGAATAATACTGCTCTTATGGCTATAATTTGTCAAATTAACTCTCGTGTTGTGTTATTTTGACATTTTGGTATACTAAATCGGTTCGTATATAACCCCTAGGGATCAACCCGGAGGGGATTTGGGTGTAATGAGTAAAAATCAAAGATTAAATAGCAAAAATCAAAAACACAAAGTAAAAATTAAAAATGATAGTCAAAAATATTTAATATTTGATTTGTGTTTTTAATCTTTTATTTTTCATCTTTAATATTACAAAGTATGATTAAAAAAATTAAAAGTAACGACTTAGGCGATATTGAAAAGATTGTAGTCAAAGGTGCTCGCACCAACAACCTCAAAAATATTTCCGTCGAAATGCCTCGCAATAAAATGATTGCTTTTACAGGCTTGTCAGGCTCCGGCAAGTCGTCTTTGGCGTTTGATACAATTTTTGCTGAAGGCCAGCGTCGCTATGTGGAATCTCTATCTTCCTACGCTCGTCAATTTTTGAAACAAATGCAAAAGCCAGATGTAGATGAAATCTCCGGCCTAAGTCCGGCCATCTCCATTGACCAAAAATCTCGTTCCAATAACCCTCGCTCCACCGTGGCTACTATTACCGAAATCTATGACTATTTGCGTATTCTCTATGCTCGTATCGGTCGTCCATATTGTCTACAATGTGGTCGCGAAATCAAAAAACTTTCCAATGAAGAAATCTTGGAAACCATTATTAAAACCGTAACAACCGCCGATTATGCCAAGCCAGACAAGGTGGTCTTGGGTGTGCCTTATACCTCCGCTCGTGTCAAAATCTTTTCTCCCGTTGTGGTTGGTCGCAAGGGTGAATACTATCAGTTGCTTTATGATTTACTCGGTAAAGGTTATGAGTGGGTGAAAATTGATGGCGAGATGAAGAAGCTTCGTGAACAAATTATTTTGTCCAAGACCAAGAAGCATGATATTGATGTTTTAGTTGATGAATTTTTTGTTAGTGAATTTCGCGACAAGACTGCTGGCGTGCGTGAGCGTTTAAGTGAGGCGATTGAGCGCGCTATCGATGAGTCACAAGGCATGCTCAAGATTGAAACTCCGGTAGATGAAAAAATCATGTCCGTGCGTTTTATGTGCCCATATGATGGCTATTCCTATCCAGAAATTGAACCTCGTCTCTTTTCTTTCAACTCTCCATACGGCGCTTGTCCGGAATGTAATGGATTGGGTACTAAATATTTGTTTAGTGACGAACCTTGTGATAAATGTCATGGCGCTCGTTTGCGTGAAGAAGCTTTGCATATTAAAATCGAGGGTACAAATATTGTAGACTTGATTGAGAAGTCTATCACCGATGCCAAGAAGTTTTTTGATGGCTTAAACTTGGATGAGCGAGATGCGGAAATTTCCAAAGTTATTGTCAAAGAAATTAATGCCCGTTTGCAATTTATGCTAAACGTCGGTATTGAATATTTATCTCTCAATCGTCGCGCGCACACTCTCTCGGGTGGTGAGGCTCAGCGTATTCGTCTAGCTAGTCAGCTAGGCTCAGGACTCGTGGGTGCTTTGTATGTGCTCGATGAGCCGACCATTGGACTACACAGTCGTGATAAT
The DNA here is from genome assembly GCA_037147155.1 of bacterium. Taxonomy (GTDB): domain Bacteria; phylum Patescibacteriota; class Minisyncoccia; order Phycocordibacterales; family GWA1-40-21; genus JBAWVR01. Next base: position 2,282 of record JBAWVR010000066.1, read on the forward strand.
GATCGCTTGGTTAAAACCTTGCTCCATTTGCGTGATTTGGGTAACACAATTATCGTTGTAGAACACGATGAAGATACAATTTATTCTTCAGACTACATCGTGGATATTGGGCCGAAAGCTGGTGTTCATGGTGGAGAAGTCGTGGTGGCTGGTTGGTTGGACAAGCTCCTTACCGCCAAGACCAATGAATCCGATTCTGTCACTTTGGATTATTTGCGTGGCGACAAGAAAATTGAAATTCCGGCCAAACGCCGTGACCAAGACAAAGGTGAAATCAAAATCAAGGGTGGTAAAGTTTTCAATATTAAAAACATGAATGTGAATGTGCCGCTTGGCAAACTGGTCTGTGTGACTGGTGTGTCTGGTTCTGGTAAGTCCTCATTTGTGTATGAGATTTTGTATAAAAATTTACAAGGCCGATTGGAAAGAAAATATCGTACTGCCGAAATCTATAACTGTGCTTCTTTTACTGGCTCAGAATATTTGAGTCGCACGATTATGATTGATCAGTCACCGATTGGTCGTACTCCACGCTCCAACCCGTCTACTTATACTGGTGCTTTTACTTTTATTCGTGACATGTTCGCCAATACTGTAGAGGCAAAGGCCCGTGGTTGGAAGGGTAACCGCTTTTCTTTCAACGTCAAAGGTGGTCGTTGTGAAGCCTGTGAAGGTAACGGAGCTATTGCAGTGGAAATGCATTTCTTGCCTACTGTCTATGTACCGTGTGATGTTTGTAATGGTAAGCGTTTTACCAAGGAGACCCTAGAAGTAAAATACAATGGTAAAAATATTTACGAAGTTTTGGAAATGACTGTTGAGGAAGCACTAGAGTTTTTCAAGGATATTCCGGCCATTGCCGACCGTTTGCAGACTTTGAGTGACGTAGGTTTGACCTATTTGAAGCTTGGTCAATCTGCGACCACGCTTTCAGGCGGTGAGGCTCAACGTGTCAAAATTTCTTCAGAATTATACAAACCGTATTTGCAAAAAACTTTGTATGTTTTGGATGAACCGACAATTGGTTTGCACTATGAAGACGTAAAGAAGCTTATTGAAATCTTACAGAGACTCGTGGACAATGGTAATACTGTGATTGTGATTGAGCACAACCTGGACTTGATCAAATCGGCAGACTACGTGATTGATATTGGACCTGAGGGTGGTAACAAGGGTGGGGAAATCGTCGCCAAAGGTACGCCTGAAGATATTGCTATGAATGAGAAGTCATACACGGGCAAATATCTGAAAGCGCATTTGAGGAAAAAATAATTGAAAAAAGCTGTCCGGGGTACGGACAGCTTTTTGATTGTGGTGCAAGGATTATTTGCACCAGTCGCCAGAGACGACTCTGTCGAACTCGTCAGCGAGTGCAGGGTTGTAGTCGTCGCCACCAAAAATGGTTTTCCCTCGGCTTTGGCTGGAGTCGCCGCCCCAGTTGTCAGTAATATACTGATCGTTGGGCGAAGTTGGGTCACTCATGGTTTTTCTCCTTCTTTGATGTTAAAAGAACAGATTGATACGGATATCTTTTTATCATTAAATCATAATATTCCTCGCAGCTTGCTGCGAGCGTCCGAACGCTAAGTGGTG
>JBAWVR010000067.1:0-3865 GCA_037147155.1 bacterium
GTACTATATATGGTAAATAAAAAGACTTTAGGTGAGATAGAAATAGATTACATATCTTCACTAAAAATTCCAGAAAATAAGCCGGCAAAACAAATTTTCTTTTGTCCAGTTGGATTGGTGGGGGCTGGAAAAACCACGATTACCAAACCAATAGCAGAGAGGATGGGCTTGCTTCGATTGTCTAGCGATGAATTGAGAAAAATTCTCAAGGAGAACGGACATGATTATAGTCCGGTTAAGGATATGGGTTTTAAGATAGCTAAAGACTTTGCCCATAAGGGTTTTAGTATTGCCTTTGACTTAGATTGTTCAAATATTGATTCAAAGAATTTTATAGAAGATCTTGCTGCAGATTTAAAGGCGGAAATAATTTGGGTGCATATAAAAACCCCAGAGAGTCATATTTTTGAGAAATTTAGAAAACATCCACCAACTTGGTTGGCTGATAATCCCCAAATGATGATAGATAACTATAATTCTCAAAAAGAAAAAAGAGCCAGAGAGAATACTCATTTTGATTTTTTTATGACTTTTGACACATCTAAAGACGATGTTTCTGGCCAAATAGAGGAGGGAATCAAAAGAATCCAATATTTTTTGAAATCCCTTGATTAGGTTTAGGGGGGGGGGCGATAGTCTTGCGTATAATCGCTAAAACATAGTATTATTATCCCGTGAAGAATTATATTAAAAAACTTTGGTCTGATAAACCACTTTTAGTTTCGATAGCTTTCTCTTTTTTGCTTTTGGTCATGGCTTTTGTGGTAAATTATTTCGCCAATCAATATGCAACTGTAAAAATTAGTAATCCGGTCACGGATATTATTCTAAGTAATACCAAAGCTATTGATGTCGATGGATTCTTTATTTATGGGCCATTAGTATTCTGGATTATTTTTGTGATTTTTTTGGTTACAAAGCCGAAATGGATACCTTTTACAATATCAAGTGTTGCTTTGTTTGTGATCGTCCGTGATGCTTTTATCTGCATGACTCATCTCGGACCATTTCCTACAGCTGGCAACGTCGACTGGCTTGGACCAATGCGTTTCTTCTTTTCTGGTGGTGACTTGTTCTTTTCTGGACACACAGGAATTCCTTATCTCATGGCCCTCGTTTTTTGGGATAATAAAATTGTCAGATACATTTGTATTGGAGTAGCTGTTATATTTGGGGTAGTAGTTCTGCTTGGACACTTCCACTACACCATCGATGTTTTTGCTGCTTTCTTTATAACCTACTCAATATATGTCATAGCTACTAAATTCTTCAAAAAATATTTAGCGATGTTTAATGAAGCTGACTAATTATGAAAATTTGTTTTGTTACAGTTGGCAAGGATTTTGATGCTAGTCTCAAAGACAAGATTGATGATTACACCAAGAGAGTGGGGAGGTATTATCCTGTTGAATGGAAAGTTATCACTAGTTCTGATATCAAAAAAGAAACAGGAGATATTCTAAAAGCGATCAAAGCTGAAGATTTTGTTTATGCTTTGGACGAGACTGGTAAAGAACTAAATACTATCGAGCTGTCGCAAAAAATTGAGAAAAATACTATTTCAGGAGTCAAAACGGTTATTTTTATAATTGGCGGAGCTTATGGTTTAGGCCAAGAAGTGAGAGATAGAGCCAACTTTGTCTGGTCATTGTCTCGTCTTACTTTTCCTCACCAATTGGTCAGACTGATTTTGTCCGAGTCTGTTTATCGAGCTATTTCCGTTTTGAAGAATGAGCCATATCATCATGCTTAAAACGAAAGGCCGGTTCGCAAAGCGAACCGGCCTTTCGTTTTAGTTTCTTTTCCAATTATCCAGTATAACAGCAGTAGCGATGGATACATTGAGTGATTCGGCTCCACCAAAACGAGGGATATTAACTCTTTGAGTAATAATATTTTCTAGATCAGCATGGATGCCATTAGACTCGTTTCCCATAAGCAGTATTCCACCAATTGGGAATTTAAGAGTGTGAACATTTTCTCCAGTCATAAAAGCACCTAGAATAGGGAGCTCTGTCTTTGGTAAAAAATCTTTTAGATCAGTATAGTAAACATTGATGCGAGTAAATGAACCCATGGTGGCGGCAATGGTTTTGCTGTTATAAAAGTCAGTGGTGTTAGTAGAAGCAATTATTTTTTTGATACCATACCAGTCAGCAATACGGATGATGGTACCCAAATTACCAGGGTCTTTAACTTCGTCCAATGCCAAAACAATTTCGCCAACCTCAATCTTTGTTTCAATGTTTGGCTTTTGTTTGGCAATGGCCAGACCGGCAGAATTACTCTCAAATGTTCCAATACCCTCAATCTCAGATTGGCGCATGATTTCAAAAGGTAATCCGGAATCTAAAATCACTTTTTCATTTTCTTTTAAAAACTCTTCAGTCAAAAGTAGGTTAACAATTTCAAAATTTGACTGGATTAGTTCTAAAACACTTTTTCCACCCTCAACGATAAAAAGCCCAGATTCTTGGCGATTTTTCTTGTCTTTTAGGCCGCGAATATCTTTAATTTCATTTTTACTTAACATATTAAAATTATGATAGCATAAACTAGTTTTTTTAACAGGAAAATATCTTTTATAAAGTTATGCACAAGTGTGGATAAAGATTTATAGCAAGTGAGAATAAACAAGAGTATAATATGACTGTTACTAAATCTAATTAATAATAAAATATATGACAGGTTATGTCGCGAATATTGAGAGAGAAACTCTCATGAATGAAAACTTTCGCAAGGTACTCTACACTGCGAAACATAGTCAGTTGGTCGTGATGGCTCTGAAGCCCGGCGAAGATATTGGAGAAGAGGTGCATGCAGTTGATCAATTTTTCCGCACAGAAGCCGGTGAAGGCAAGATTATTTTAAACGGTGAGGAATGGGATATTTACGACGGATATGTTTGCATTGTTCCAGCTGGAACCAAGCATAACGTCATAAATACCTCAACCGAGAAGCCCCTCAAACTTTATACTCTATACATGCCACCGCAGCATCGCGATCAAACGGTACATGTTACTAAAGAAGAGGCTATGAAGGATGAAGAGGATCACGTATAAAACTAAAATCAAAACCGCCAATTGGCGGTTTTGATTTATTCTGTAATTATTGTAATAATAGAATTTATGAAAGACTATACGAGAATAGCTGAAATAATTAAAAACGGTGGAGTTGGTGTATTCCCGACTGATACTCTTTACGGACTTATTGGTTCAGCCCTTATTCCTCAGGCGGTTGAAAAAATATATGAAATCAAAGGTCGAGAAGAGACAAAGCCGTTTATTGTTTTGATTTCCAATCTATCAGATCTTAAAGTTTTTGGAATAAAATTAACGGATGCCCAAAAAGGTTTTTTGCATAAAGTGTGGCCGGGCGAAGTGAGCGTGATATTACCGATAGCAGAAGAGTCGCAGGAAAAACTAAAATACTTGCATCGCGGAGTCTGTACGTTAGCTTTTCGTTCTCCAAATAAGCTTGAAACTGTAACTTTGCTTAATTACACTGGCCCTTTGGTGGCTCCTTCTACCAACCCTACTGGAGCTAAACCAGCTGAAACCATAGAAGAGGCTTGGAATTACTTTAGTAATAAGGTTGGTTTTTATGAAGATGTTGGTCAATTGTCGGCTCCACCATCAACTTTGGTTGACTTAACTAATGATGAAATTAAAATCTTAAGACAAGGTCGGGTCATTGTATAATTGGGTTTTTTATTAAATGGTGTTATAATTTAAATAGGTATAAATATTATTATTTTGATCATTATAATTTTGTTCAAAATATTCGTTTAAATAAAAAACCGTTTTCACAAGGAAAACGGTTCTTTTTTTTACAAAAAAGAGACCTCGTTGGGAGGTCTCAATTA
>JBAWVR010000068.1:0-3622 GCA_037147155.1 bacterium
GTATTATATATTTATGTAATAATCTTGGTAGATTAAATCCACTCTCAAATCGAGAGATGGTCGCTGTTCAGAGCGTTTTCTGATGAACATACACACGGAGGATGACGATGAAAAATAAATCATCGAGCACCAAAGGTTGCAGGCCCACAAAAGGACAAATCAAACAAGTCTCAATGTACCTAGAAAGCTTGAACACTCGTCTGCTGCATTATATTACCAGGAATCTAGGCAGGCGACGGCTGCAGGAGTTTCTTTGTAGTGGGGGTGTTTTCGAAGAAGATGTAAAGCTTCTTATCGATAAACATTCCAGTCATTGTATTCCTGTGTCTGGCGAGAAAGAAACCGAGGAAGACCCTTTAAATCTATCTCCAGATGAGCGTGGTGAATACGAAATATATCTAGCTCAAAAAAGAATGGAGAAGGCAAAGAGAACTCTGAAGGGGGGATTCTCTACGTTGTTACCAGACGATGGTGAATAATTACTCTCTGTTTAAGGAGTTGTGGCCGCGATGCTATTGCACCGCGGCCTTTTAATTTGCAGTCGATTTGTTATATTAGTATAAATTCGTATATTGGTATATTTTTTTTGATTTCCTACGCGTTCTATTATATAATAAAGCGGTAATGTCGTTATTTTCTTTCCTCAAAACATCACAGGAAGAATTTGCTATTGTCCTAGAGATAGGCAGTGGTAGTATTGGCGGTACTCTAGTTAGATTTTCTCATAAAACCAAGCCAGAAATTTTTTATGGCACTCGCCAGCAGATTTCATTTCAGCGCGAATTGTCCTCAGATGAATTGACCAAGCAAATGGTTGTGACCCTCGATAAGGTGTGTTCTTTGATTCAGAAAGAAGGCTTAACTCGTTTTAGTTCAGGTCAATATCATAATTTTAAAATCACAAAAGTCTATGTCATTTTGTCTTCTCCGTGGTGTCTAACTCAAACTAAGATTGTTGATTATAACCCTGGACAGGAATTTTTCACTGATAAAAAGTTTTTAAATAAATTATACAAAGATCAAGAAGCTCTGGTTTTGGCTGAGAGTCAAAAAAGCTTAAATAATATTGCTCAAGGTATCAAAATTATCGAGAATAGTACCATCCAAATCAGACTCAATGGCTATCAAGTTGTAGATATTCTAAATCGCCGAGCCAAGACTTTGACCCTGGCCACACTAGTAACGGCTGCTCCTGAGGAAATTTTGAACAAGATTACAGAAACTACTAGAAAACATTTTTCTTTGTCCGGCGTGGGTTATTATTCTTTTGGTCTAACATCTTTTACGGTTGCTCGTGATTTTTATCCAGAAAAAGAAAGTTTTATATTTATGGATTTGAGTAGTGAATTGACTGAGCTGTCTATGGTGCGGGACGAGGTATTGATGGCAGGTACTACTTTTCCGCTAGGACGCAATCATTTTGTGCGACATTTAGCGGAGGGGCTTTCTGTGTCAGTTGAAGAGGCCTTTTCCTTGCTAAATATTTATCACAGCAACAATCTAGATGCCGAGTTTACCAAAAAAGTAGAATCTATTTTAGATCAAGCCATGGTCGTCTGGTCCAAGGCCATGAGTGAAACACTGGAGCGTCTATCAAAAGAAATATATATACCACGTACAATTTTTAAAGTTACCAATGATGACTTTGGTTATTATTTTGCCAAGAAGTTGTCTGAGGTTACTTTTAGTCAGATGGGTTTTACTGATGAACGTTTCAATGTGGTGGCTTTTGATCGCAAGGTAGCTTCGAGTCGTTGTGATGTATCTTTCTCGGCCAAAGTGGATACCTTTATGTATATTAATTGTTTGTTTTTGAATAAGCTGTATAATTTAAAGAAATAATATGCCAAGAAACATTGTTGATGATATTATAACGAAAAAGAAAAAGGGTATTCGTCAGATTCCAATACCAAAAGGACGCAAGTTTTTTAATGCTGTCGAAAATGATGGTGAAGTAGCAAATGCTTGCGACGCTATTGGCCAACATGTAAATGTAAAAGTGGTTTCAAAAAAAGAAAGAGAGGAGGTAAGTATCAATGATGATATTGTCCTTGAGTCAGAAAGCAACGAAGTGGAAAGTAACTATGATTACTTGAAAAAATTTCCTGAGAGAAATCCATATCACAACGATGACGCTGTAAACAAAGTTAGTGGGACCAGAATTTTTTTGTGGTCGGCGGCTGCTCTAGCTATACTTTTGGCCATTGTCTCTGTCTTTTCTGTTTTTTCTCACGCCACTCTAACTTTATACCCAAAGACTGTCACTATTAGTTTAGAAGAAGAGCTTAATCTTAAGAAGGTTCCGACTGCGACTGACGTTGGCTTTGAAACCGTAGCCTTCAACAAGAAAGCCTCTAAGACTATCGAAGCCACCCAAGATGAAAAAACTGAAAAGAAAGCTTCTGGAGTTATTACGATTTATAACAATTTCACTACTACTCCACAAAAGTTTATTGAAAACACTCGCTTTGAGGGGGCTAATGGTTTGATTTATCGTATAAAAACTGCCGTAAATGTGCCTGGCAAGAAAACTGTGGCCGGTAAGGTTGTCCCGGGTAGTGTTGATGCCACAATTTTTGCGGACCAAGCCGGAGATCAATACAATATTAAAATTGCTGATCTGACAGGGGATTTTAAGGTGCCCGGTCTCAAGGGTTCACCTCGCTATGACAAATTTTTTGCGAGAATCAAAACTGATATTGCTGGCGGATTTGTTGGTGTCATGAAAAAGATTTCTCCTGATGTTCAGGCCAAAGTAGAGACAGAATTGCAACAAGAATTAAAAAAAGAAACCTTGGCTGCCCTTTATGCTTCCAAACCTGAGAATTTTGTTTTGTTTGAAGGAATGAGTTTTTGGAATTTTTCCACCGAAGTTGGTTCCACCACCTCAACCACTGCGGATATCAAGATGACGGCCGACTATCACGCGGTCCTAATAAACACTCAGAAACTCGCTCGCTATCTAGCGGAAAACAAAGTTTCCGACTATGAGAATAATCCAGTGGACTTGTCATGGAAAGATGATACTTTCAAGGTAACTTTGAACGATAAGAAGATAACCACTCAAAAACCTTGGGAATTGGATACTTTGCCAGTTCTTTTGTCCGGTTCAGCCAAGATTGTCTGGATGTTTGATTCAGCCAAGTTGCAAGAGGCTATCGCCGGTGTCAGCAAGCAAGTAATCAAGGAAAAAATCACATCTTTGGCCAATATTTCCAAGGCGGAGGTGGTAGTCCGACCGTTCTGGAAGACCTATTTGCCTAGTGACCCAAAAAACATCACCATCAAACGAGTGATACCTGATTAAAAAGTCAATCTTTTCCTTGACTATTTTCTATTATCTGATAGTATTTAAAACGCTGTTTTCAAATGGATAATCTGAAACAAAAAGATAAAGAAGTAGTGGGTGGCCAAGTTATGGAAGCTTTGCCAAACACCATGTTTCGCGTCAAGCTCGAAAACGAGCCTGGCGACTTATTGTTGTTAACATATTTATCAGGCAAAATGCGACTCAATCGTATTCGCGTCCTAGTGGGCGATCGAGTATTGGTTGAGATTGATAAATATGGTGGCAAAGGCAAGATTATCAAGAGAAACTAAAATTTATTAACTAATACTATTA
>JBAWVR010000069.1:0-3349 GCA_037147155.1 bacterium
TACTTAATAAGACGTAAACGTATTGCATAATGCATTGGCAAAAACTTTAACGGGCAAGCTTATTTCGCCACAGCCACCGCCTCATCAAACTGAATAGACAAGACTTTGGACACGCCATCATTACCCATCGTAATGCCGTAAATTACTCCAGCACGTGACATGGTCTCACGGTTGTGAGTAATCAAAATAAGTTGAGAATACTTGGACAAGTTTTCGATCATATCGCCATACTTGCGAGAGTTGGCTTCGTCGAGTGCAGCATCAGTTTCATCCAAAATAATAAACGGTGGTGGATTGACCTGAGACATGGCAAAGATAAGTGCAATAGAAGTCAAAGCTCTTTCTCCACCAGAAAGCATCATGAGGCCTTTGATTTTCTTGCGAGGTAAATTGACTTCAATATCCAAACCTTCTTTTTCTTCAAATTCTGGCTCCATATCTTCAGTGGTCATCTCTTCCCCACTAGTCATTTGGTTTAGAGTTTCAATATCGGATTTGCGACGACGTTTTTGTTCACGGATGAGAGACAGGTTGGCTGTACCGCCACCAAACATGAGAGCAAAGAAATTTTGGAATTGCTTATTAATCTTGTCCACACCAGTGCGGAATTCGGTATCCAGTTTATCATCAAGTTCTTTAATCAAAACTTTCAAAGATTCCGAGGACTTGAGCAAGTCTTCTAATTCACGGCCAAGAAAAGTATCACGTTCGGATACTTCACGGAATTCTTTCATCACATCGTCGCCTGAACCCACACCAGAATCTTCCAAACGAATCTTCATTCTCTCCATCACTCGACGACGGTCCTCTTGAATATGGCGACTCTCAGTAAACATTTCTTCTACTGTTACAGTGTGACCATCTTCAGCTATCACGGCCATGGTCTCAAAACGAAGAGCTCCAACACCAACCAACACACCAGCTTCCCGCAATTCATTTTTGTAAGATGCCTCTTCATTAGCGATTCGTTCTTCTCTGTTTTTCAAGTCAGACAAAACACCATGAAGCTCATTTTGCTCCGCCATAATACGAAAGACTGCCTTCTCAGCGTCACGGTTGGAATCTTTTTCTTTCTCAATTTCTAGGCGAACATCCTCATACTGCCTTTGCCAATCTCTTTCTTCACTCGCCAAAGTTTTCAACTTTTCTTCTTCAGTCGTCACTTTATCTTTTAGTCCAGCAATTTCATTTTCAGTTTCAGTAAAATCTAATTTGGCTTCTTCATTGCGTTTGTTAGATAAGAATTTATTGAGCAAGTCTTTGACGCCTTTTAAGGCCGACAACAGAGCGTTCTGGTCATTACTATTTAGAGCAGAATCAGCAAGTTGGAAAGCTTCTTTCGCCATGGTTTCCACTTCGGACAAATAGACTTTTTGTTCAGCATTTTTGATGGCTTGTTCTTTCTGCTTGGCAACAAAGCGAAGGAGTGAGCCAATCTCACCCTCGAGACGTCCAAGCTCACGCCCAGCCATATCCTTGGCCTGACGGAGACGACGAAGTTCGCTTTCTACTCCGACCAGCTTATCGCTCTTGGCATCTTTGGTTTGAGACTCAGCCAAAACTTTTTTGGCCTGGCGAAGTTCTTCTTCCAAACGAGCCATTTTTTCAACTGGTGCCTTTTTATCTTCAGCTACTTTTATTTGCGCCAATTTCAAATATTCACTTTCACGCTTAAAATACTCCAAATATAATTTGGTGAGTTCATTGCGGAGCTCAACAGTCTTCTCGATCTTCTCCACCTGCTTTTTTAGGAACTTTAGATGTGGAGCGATTTCGCGACGGAGGGATTCTACCTTTTCAATATTTTCAGCTGTCTTCTCCAACTTTCTTTCGGACTCTTGTTTTTTGAATTGGTAGATTTTGAGACCCAAAGCATCTTCAATCATTTCACGGCGTTCTTTCGGATTAGCATTGAGCACTCGGTCAGCTTCGCCTTGAGAAATAATATGATGACCAGATGAGCCGATGTGGGCACTAGCCAGAAGCTCGTTAATATCTTTGAGACGCGCTGGTGAACCATTGATAAAATATTCACTCACAGCATCACGGTGGACTACACGTTCCAGAGACACTTCATCAAAGTCTAGATTGATCAGGCGACGAGAATTGTTGAAAACCAATTTGACGGAAGCGCGATTGGCGCGTGGAGCATCTTTACCACCATTGAATATCAAATCCTCTACACGTTTACCACGCATAGATTTGACTGACTGTTCACCAAGGACAAAACGAAAACTTTCAGCCGCGTTGGATTTACCGGAACCATTGGGACCAACTATAGAAGAAATCGGCTGGGTAAAATCCAAAACCGCCTTTTTTCCAAAAGACTTGAAACCAGAAATTTCGATACTCTTTAACATGATTACTAACTATTTTAACAGACAATCGGACAAAAAACCATATAGAAAATATAAGAAAAGCCACGCACGAAAGTTCGCGCGTGGCTTGGTGTGGATTAGAGCTCTTCGTAGAAAATTGGCTTGGCCTGGTCATTCACATTTGAATACAGCTCAGCCATGACAACCAGTTTATTGGTTTTTCTGTTAAAATAAACCTCTATACCAAATGGCTGATCGGGCAATTCGATTATCAAACTGCCATTTTCTTTGTGAAATAAAATCTTTCCACCCAGGAGTTTGTTCAACTCCACAATTTCGACTGCTTCCATTGGGAACATAAAATGTTCCTCCATACAAAACAAATTTCCTCAAACCGCACCGACTACTAGTCAGCGTATTTAAACGGCCAACAAGGAAACCTGCTCTGAATAGAATATACCACGAAGTTTAGAAAAAGAAATAGCCCGGCCGAAATTTCGGCCGGGCTACGGGGTGGATGTGCTGAGGGTTTTATGCTCCGAATTCGTCGGTGCAGCCCGCACCGATGGAGTCAGGTATGTTTGTGCGAACCACTGTACCCCCAACAATACATTTGACTGCCGGCGCATCGCCAGCCTTTTCAACAGCAGGGATTGGCTGAGTGCGCATGCCAAGATTTGGCAAACTAACTCCGCACATGTTTCCACAAGGCATAATGTATCCTTCGGGGATTACAACATCCTCCGTCTTCAGATTCGATCCATGAAGAACATTTGATCCACTACTGTCGCAACCGCAGGTTTTACACATGGCAGTTCCTCCCAAAAAGGGTTAAAAAAAACCGCATCACACCTGTGATGTTTCTGAGGAATACAATACCATAAATATACAAAAAGACAAGAGATATAAAAAAACCGAGGAGATTTACCCGAGAAAATTTTTGCCAACAAAAAAGTTGGACAAGGTAGTCTTGAGGAAATTCCTACCATATCTCGTCTTGAGATACTTCTCTCTCAAGTAAGCGTCTGTCT
>JBAWVR010000070.1:0-3337 GCA_037147155.1 bacterium
ATCTGGCTCATTGTCATACATCTGACGGAGTTCAGCCACATCTTCCAAGGCTTTATCAATCGTCATTGGCGCACCCTGGGCTCCCATCGGAATGAGTTTAGAAATACGATCGGCTGTGGCATAAGGATAACCCATGGCACGCGCCACATCACGCACCGCTCCACGAGCGGCCATCGTACCAAAAGTACCAATCTGCGCCACGTGATCAATACCATATTTTTGTCGAGCATAGTTGATCACATCGTCACGACGATTATCGGCATAGTCCATATCAATATCGGGAGCGGACGGACGTTCTGGGTTGAGAAAACGTTCAAACGGTAATTTGTATTCCAGAGGATTCACGTTTGTAATCTCAATCAAGTAGGTGACCAAAGATCCTCCCACCGAACCTCTAATGTTGGTGAGGATTCCATTATCATGAGCAAAGTTGAGCAAGTCTCCCACCACGAGAAAGTATGGAGAATAACCTTTATCTTTAATAACTTTTAATTCGTATTCCAAACGAGTGAGAAGTTCCTCGGTACGTTCTAGTCCGCGTTTTTCAATACCTTCATAAGAAATGTGACGCAATTCATCATCGGCATTGCGACCAGAGGCAATAGTAAAATTTGGAAAAGTCCATTTACCGAGGTCGAGGGTGACATTACAAGCATCAGCAATTTTCTGAGTGTTGTCGAGTGCGTCAGGGGTGTCAGCAAAAAGTTCATTAGCTTTTTCTGGCGAAATAAAAGAAAAATCACTTTCATCATCATCGTGTTTGTCACTCAAGTCTCCGTTGGTGTTGACCAACATCAAAGTGTCTCGAGCTGTGCGGTCCTCGGGATTCATATAATAGACGTCATGAGCCGCCACGATTTGGGTATCGGTGTCGCGAGCGAGCTTGATAATCTTCTCGGTCATGTCCTCGTGGTTTTCAATCTCGGGATGATGAGTAACTTCCAAATAAAAATTGTCGGCACCGTAAACACCCTTATACCAAGCAATCAATTCTTTGGCTTTTGGTAGATCACCGACTTTGAGTGCCCAGGTTATATCGCTAGAAAAAGATGGAGCGATAGCAATTAACCCTTCGTGATATTTTTCAATCAGCTCTTTATCAATACGTGGTTTGTAGTAAAAGCCTTCGGTGTGGGCGAGGGTAGTTAGGATGACAAGGTTGTGATAGCCAGTATTATCTTTGGCCAAGAGCACCCAACGAGTACGACGATTGTCTATACCGCTTTGTTTATCATTACGAGAACGAGCGGCGACATACATATCCATACCGATAATGGGTTTGAGTTCTTTCTTTTTACAATCCTTGTAAAATTCAATCGTGCCGTACATGTTGCCATTGTCGGTCAGGGCCAGGGCGGGCATATTCATTTTCTTGGCAGTTTTAATCAGCGCGCCGATCTGGGGTAGGGCGTTTAGGAGACTGTAATGGCTGTGCACATGTAAATGTATAAAAGGCTTCATTAGTTAATAGTATATATCATTTTTGTGGTGGTTTATAGTCTGCCAAAATAGGGTAATTATTGCGTAATATTCTAATGTTCTTGTCATTGCGAGGCCCGGCGAAGCAATCCAGTCTTAATTTGGTCTACTGTTACTAAAGGTCTGGATTGCTTCGCCGGGCCTCGCAATGACCGAAGGGTTGAAGTATAATCTTCATATGCTAAAAGCTAAGTCTAAAACCTGGCAATCTAAACGTCTAACCACTGCCGCTAAACAGGGGTTTAAGTATGTAATTGGAATTGATGAGGCTGGACGTGGACCACTAGCCGGCCCAATATCTTTTTGTGCTTTCAAAGTTGAGCTTGATACCTTACTAAAACTTGCTAAAAGAAAAGACTTTATTCCTGCTCATCACGACTCCAAAAAACTGACCGAAAAGACTAGGGAAGTCTGGTATCAAGAAATATTGAAATTGGTCAAACAAGATAATAAAAGTTTTTCCTATTGTGTAGCAATGCCAAAAAACACTGAGATAGATAAATTTGGTTTATCATTAGTGATTAAAAAAGCTTTAGCAAAAGTTTTGAGAGGTGTAAAAGCTGACGAAAAAAATTGTTTAGTATTGTTGGATGGGGGATTAAGAATTGATAAAAGATTCACTCAAGAGACTATTGTTAAGGGAGATGAGAATGAGCTGGTGATTGCTATGGCTTCCATCATGGCCAAAGTTACTCGTGATCATCACATGATAAAGTGTGCCAAACTCTATCCGGATTACTGCTTTGATGTCCATAAGGGCTATGGCACCAAAAAACATCTGCTAGCCATAAAACGTTGTGGTCTTTGCCCAATTCACAGAAAAAGTTTCTTAAAACGTTTCGTCTAGGACTGTCCTAGACGAAAAATATTGACAAAGTGTCAATATTGAGATATTGTATTGCCAGAACAAAAGTCCCGTGGAAACGGTTTTTCCACGTTCAATATATAGCAGAGTTAAAACATTTTTAGACCAGGAGGTCTATATGAATAGGTTTTTTGAAAGATTTTCAAGGTATCCGCCTATGGAGTGCAAAACTCGACGAACTGATCTTTTGCAAGCCAGCTTTCCGTTCGGTCTTGGAGAAGTGCTTCCTCTCGAGGTGTTAAAAAACCATCACGGCGAGGGACATGTGGCAGCTGTTATTTACAAGAAGGATGGGGACAAAATCCTTGTCCAAATCGTGAAGCAACGATATGTAGATAAACAGCAGGTGCCGCGGATTCTGGTTAAGTTTCCAGGTGGAGGTATCAAGCCAGAAAAAGATGCTAATGCCTTTGATGCTCTGCAACGCGAGACCCTTGAAGAAATCGGTCTCAGGCTTTGCTGGAGTCGCCTGTGCGGTGTTCTAAAAATTACCGAAAAAGACCAGCATATCAAGTATTTTGTGTTGGTTGACGGTAATGGATTTAGCGACAATAATCGCTCCGACATAGTTGATCCAGAGATTTTGGATTACAAATGGGAAGATGTGGCGAATATCTTTTCTTGTCAGCCCATCAACTTTCCAGATGATAACCCAGGCGAGCGAAAAAAATTCTTCCACAGTAAACACCTGTGGCCCCTCGTTGTTCTGTTTTCAGAATCACGAGTTAGGCGACTGGTGTCTGCTGTTAGTCAGTGGCTTCACTACTATCCTGAGGCTTGCGGTGAATTATTCCGCGAATATCTGCGAAAGTAGTCGTATCGTTTCAATGGCCGTCGAGACCCCAATCTCGACGGCCATTTTCTTATTTAGTATTTATAATTTTGGCACGTCATTGCGAGGCCTAGCGAAGCAATCCAGGCCTTTAGTTATAATAAGTCAAATTAAGACTGGATTGCTTCGCGAAGCCTCGCAATGACCGAATGAGTTGATAT
>JBAWVR010000071.1:0-3135 GCA_037147155.1 bacterium
GCGGTATCTTTGTTGCTTATTAGTTTGTAAATATATGACACAGCAAAAAACGACAAGGTGAAGGAAATGAGAAGAATGACCACTATCGAAATGGTATTGTGCTGAGATTTTAAGATGTCTAGGATTTTTTTGTTCATGGGGTTGTGATATTTTTAAAGATTAGTTAGCCACTTGTATTTAAGAGGGTCTTTGTTTAGTAAATAATTAATAATTTTTTTTCGATTGTCTTTATCAGTTTTTTTAATAATTAACTTAATTTCATTATCTTGTATATCTTTTGTTGATCCTAACTGAATCGCTTTTTTAAAATATTCGTCACCCTTTGGATAGTTGTGTTTTAAGTAATAAATAGATCCGAGTAAGTTATATGGATAGAAACTATCAGGTGCAATAAAGTTTGCTTCAATTGCACATTGTTCAGCCTTATCTAATTCATTTTTATCTTTAAACGCTCCTCCTCTACTAGTAAGTACCGCAGCTTCAGCTTCTGGATTTCCTGTGTGTGTTGTCCTACAAAAAACATTGCTTATTTCTATAGTTGTATTTGGATCTTCCGCTAATCTGAAATATTTACAGGCTTTGGCTAGATTCCAGATATTTTCAGGTTTTGTAGGTTTTTGTTCACCCAGTTTATAATATAATGAATTGTAATGGATTCCTAGCAGTTTTGAATATGCTTCTGAACTGGCATTTCCTTTTATTTTTGCAGTTTTAGATGTTAACCAGTCGATTTCTTCTTTTGAGATGTTCTCATTGCTATCTATTTTATGCAAAATAATAGATAACTCAGTTGGTCCGTTTTCATCCATTAATTCATTAACATTAAAATTGTATTTATCAGCTATATCAGAAAACATCCGCCTTTGTACTTCAAGTCTATTGCGTTCCTCTTTTTTTTGTTTTTCTTGTGATTGTAATTCTGTGAGATACTTCTGATGTTTTTGGTTTTCTTCTTCCGCCTCCACTTCTATTAATTGTCTGTATTTAAGCCATTGTTCTTTAAGACTGATAATTTCTCTGTGAGATAATAAATGTAGACAATTATCTAGAAAGTACTTTTTAGATATCAAAAAATCATAACCAACCACACTAAAATCCCCCCTCTCTGAAATATTACTTATCTCTACCATTCCAAAACTATGATGTAATATTTTTTTACCACGCAAGGGTGAATTGATTGAGCAACACCATGATTCAAAATTACTATAAGACTGATCTTTTAAACGGGGGGATTGCATTTTATTTATAACGTTTTACTACATTACAGTTTACCAATTTTGCCTTTAAAAAATTAAAAACCAAACCAGCTAATAATTTTGGACCAGATGCCTTTTGTTGGCTTAATTATTTTAAGTGTTACAGTTGATGTTGATTTTACTGCCGTAGTGGATATCTTATTTGTTTCAGTATTTAATATGTTCGCTGATTTGTCTATTTTTTTCGAAACAGGACTTGTTTTTAATTCATCTTTTGGTACAGGAATGCACTTTGTCTGTTCATTATTCCTCCAGTATCCATTATTACAACCACAGGTCGGTTTTCCTTTTTCGTCCATTTTACCGCTCCAGTAACTGTTTCCGTAACGTTCATCACATATCTGGTTATTTGTTTTAATAGTATTTGCCAAAATACATCTTGTATTGTCGATATTCCATTGGAAGTCTTGTTTGCAGTCGCAAATAATTTTATTGTTTGTTTTGTTTGTTTCTAAATAAAAAGAATTAATTCCATAAGTGTCAGTACACAGTTGATCATTTGTCTTTACTGGTTTTGTAATACAGCTTTTAATTTTATCGTTGTAATCATATCCAGTAGGACAGTCACATGTGTTGGTTTGTTCATTATAAAAAGAATTTAAAAAATTTTCCTTACAATTCTGATCATTTGTTTTTATAGGTGGCAATTCACAACCTTTATTATCACTTTTCCAAGAATATCCGATTTTACAGTCGCATATCAATCCTCCGCTCTCATTATATTTTCCTGACCAAACAGTATTTTCTCCGATATTTGTTTGACACTTTTGATCTTTAGTCGGAGATACTACACAACCTGTTTTTGTACTATTCCATTCATAACCATCTTTACAATCACACACCCTACTATTATCAGAACTATCTATTTTAAGAAAAAATGAATTTTCATAAGACATATTGCATGACTGATCGTAGGTAACACATTGTCCATTTTTCTTTACATAGCCATAAGAACAAGAGACCTCTTTTGCCATCTGCTTCTTTTCCAGACACAAACTTACTTCGGCAAGACAAGTACCAGCATTTGCAGGATTAGTTAAATCAGTTTTATTTGAATCACAGTCACTTATAGAGCCATGACAGATAGAAAAATTAGTTACACCATAAGTGCTTTTAAGTGATGCTTCTTCTTGCTTATTTTCTTGTCTTTGTTTTTCTCCAAAAGCCATTATTTGATTAACCGCTGAATTATTGTTTGTTTGATATGATGTCTGAGTGTGTGAGGTGCCTATCATATCAATAATTGTTCCATCGCTACAAAGTGCAGAGTTTCCAAAACCACTACAAATTACAGATGTCGCAGAAACAGCTTGAACTCCAAACATAAAAAACATAACGTACGATAAATATATAAAATATTTCAAAGGGAATTTTGTTAGTTGGTAAATTCCCAAAAGTAGGTTACAAACACAAGGAACCCACCACATGAGAAATGAGGGTTTTACCCTCCACACCAGTTTCCTGATGTGGCCCGCAAAGACAAATCCCCATATGAATGGGTTCCTTATGTCTTTGCGGGACTTCCTTCACCATGCCACTGATTGCTCAATGGTTTAGGCTACTTATGCTATTAAGTTGTAAGGATAATTCTAACTCTTTTCAAAAAAATAAGCCAGTACGAAAATATCGCACTGGCTTATCTTTGTTTATGTCTTACTTCCTCAGCTCGTAAAGTAATTCATTCGCCTCACTCGAAGTCATCTCATCTATTTGACTCAGTAAAGCCTCACGTTCGTCCTCATCCTCGACTGACTGATAAATAGAAACAGTTAACAAACGCTTTTGCTTACTATTAATCATTGCATCATCCATACTAAACTCCATAGGGGACACATAGCATTTTCTTGGACCCTTAAAACCACACTTTATCTTTGTAATC
>JBAWVR010000072.1:0-3024 GCA_037147155.1 bacterium
CACCACTTAGCGTTCGGACGCTCGCAGCAAGCTGCGAGGAATATTATGATTAAAACCATTCCTGGAGCTTAATGTGCTCAGTTAGATTTTGAATAGCAATAGTGTTTTGTGAACGTGATTTGATATTACGAATCATGACAGTATCGTCAATGGCTTCTTTTTGGCCCATGATAATAACAAAAGGAATTTTCATTCTTTCAGCTAAAATCAGTTGTGAGCCAATCTTGTCGCGGCTCAAAGATTGATGAACCAAGATGTGTTGGCGACGCAAGGTCTCAATCAGACCAATAGCTTTGTGCTTGGCTTCAAAGCCGAGTTGAATAAAATACAAACGGGCCTTACGGATTTTCTTTACCAAATCTTTATCCTTGATATTGTTTTTGAAATGCATCTTTACTGACAGACAGGGAATTTCTTTTTTGAAACCAAGTTTTTTGGACAAACCATCATAGCGATAGCCTTTGACCAAAGTCTCAATTTTCCCAGTAGTGGTTTGGTGTTTGATTTCAAAAACAGTCTGAGATGACACATGACGTTCACCGGTTAAACAATGATTGATCTTATACGGTATCTCCATTTTTTCCAAAAATTCCAAAACTTCTTTGAAGTGTTCTCGACTAACTTCTGATAAGCAACTCATGGTCTTTGGAGCATTCTCCGTGAGACTAGAACAAATACCGCAATCACAGTGAATGATAGAGTAAGGGTCCAATTTAAAGGACTGGCGGCAGACAGCGGAAAGATTGTTGATATTCTTGCGACCGTAAGACGTGATTTCTTTAGTAAAGCGATTAACTGACTCTTTGTCGCCGACGCTATTAATTTCTACGGATAGATTATCGTAGCCATACTCTTCGAGAATCGCCATTGATGAACGAATTGCCATAGCTTCAGAAATACTCTTGGTGCTGCCTAGGATTTCTAGGGCAATTTTTTTCTCAATCGATTTACGATTTTTTCCTTCATTGACAAAGCCGTTGAAAGACAACATTACTGGTTGAGGTAGAGCAATCATGCTTTTGTCTTCATACATACGAAAAATAGCAGAGCGTTCTTCAGCTGTAGTCACTGGAAAATCATCTTCTTTTTGCAGACCATCATGTTTGCGAAATTCCTTGACTGCTTCTTTATCTTCCTTGCCTATAATTGGTAAAGTGGAAGGAGTGAAACCATAATAAATAGCTACCTCAGTGGCCTTGTCGACATTCATGTGCTCCAAATATTCCACCTTTTCAACCACAACTTTTTGAGGTTTAGTATCTTTGGTTTTTTTCGAACCTTTCTTTACATGTTTGTCGCCCTTCTTTTCTTTTGGCTGTTCTTCCAGAAAAATCATAATTTTTAGTTAAGCTATTAATGCTAATAATTCACTTTGCCAGGGAATGGCCCGATTTTGGATAACCCAATTAATTTAAAAGGTAGAGGATAGGACATGGTTGGTTTATTAAATTTGGCCAGGCGGAAAATTGGTCGGCCGATAATAAAACTTTTATTGAGCGGTCCCCAGATGCGGGAGTCGGAGCTAGATAGGCGATTGTCACCCATGACATAGTATTCGTCATTTTTTAAAGTGATAGTAAAGTTGTCTGGACGGATATCAGGACGGAAATATTTTGGATCCAAGAAATCTTCTTTAAGAGTGATGGTCGATGTGCTGTCCGGATTCTTGATGGTGATTATACTATTTTTAATTTCCAAAGTTTCACCTGGGAGACCAATAACGCGTTTGATAAAATACTTCTTAGTGTCGCGAGGATATTTGAAAATAAGAACATCACCACGAGCTGGGGTGGTGAAGCGGTAGGAGAGCTCATCTACTAATAGGTATTCACCAGAGTCAAAGGTGCTTTCCATAGACTCACCGCTCACTATAAAGGGCTGAACGATGAATAAACGGACGGGAATAACGATAAAAACGGCAATTAGTATAAAAGTGAGCAATTCGCGCCAAAAGCCCTTTTGGTCTTGTTTTTCAACGGGATTTGGGGAAACTGGGCCAGTTTGAACCGGCTCATTGCGAATAATGTTCGAGTCTTTGATTGTATCCATATTATTACGCAATAATACGGCAAAAAACGATTTGACGCAATGGGGGATAGTATGTCCTAATATATTTATATTTTTTCATCTCTCTCAAACCAAGGTCGGTCCTTGGTTTTGTAAAAAATGCCAAAAATTGTGGCTATAAATATAGTCAGACCAAGGACCGACCTTGGTTTGAAGAAAAGTGTGGTATAATGAGGAGAAATTTGGGTGAGGAAAACTGGATTGTGGTAATATTTAGGTAAATAATTAATATAAAAAATAATATGTCATACATTATAGTCGGTCTTGGTAATCCAGGAGAAGAATATGTTAATACTCGTCACAACACCGGTCGCATGGTGGTAGAAGCTTTGGCCAAGAAATTGGATTTCAAAGATTGGAAAGAAGATATGAAATTGAAAGCCCTAGTGACCGAAGGAAAAATCGGTAAAGAAAAAGTACAACTGGTTTTGCCCGAAACTTTTATGAACAAATCTGGCTTGTCTGTTGGTCCACTGGTCAAAAGTAAGAAAGCAGCGGAAACCTTGCTTGTGGTGCATGATGAGCTAGATATTCCACTTGGCACCATGAAATTGTCTTTCAATAAAAGTTCCAATGGTCACAAAGGCGTGGAGTCTGTCATTAAAGCGGTGAAGACTGAAGCCTTTATGCGTTTGCGCGTTGGTGTTGTACCAGCTCTCGCTAGTGGCAAAATGAAGAAGCCAAAAGGCGAAGAAGAAATCGTGGACTTTATCATAGGTCAATTCAAGAAACCTGAAATGGAAATTATGAAAAAAGTAATCAAGAAGGCGGTCGCTGGTTTGGAGACTCTCGGCAAGTCTGGACGTGAAATGGCCACAGGGGAGATAAATAGTGCAAAAGTTTAATAGCTGCATTCCAACTTATATTTAGACTATAAAATCTCAAGTGCACCGTGGTGCACTTGAGATTTTATATATTTTACAAATTTTTTACAGTACCTCGATTATATTTTTAAGT
>JBAWVR010000073.1:0-2994 GCA_037147155.1 bacterium
TGTTTATTTAATCGACTCTTATTATATTCAATTAGAAATCATTGATATTTTTGAAGAAAAAGAAGATAACAAAGATATTACGCGTGATATTTTAATAAAATATTTCAATATTACCCTTGTAGGACTGTCCAACAAGGGTGGGATTTTACTAATTCCCTGTTTTTTGCTATAATATACTCACAACTGAATAAAAGACGACCTAACCCCTTGGTTTTAAAAATACTTTGGATATGGTTGCGAAACACAGGATTATAAAGAACCCATCATTAGGGCATCCTGTGTCGTATCTGGAAACGGGTACGTGGCCGCAAGGCCTCCTAGTGGTGGGCTTTTTGTTGCCCGCTCCTAGACAATATTATTAGTAATCAAAGACCTAACCCTTAAGAAATATTTTAAGGCACGGTCATAATCACAGGAAAAATGTACTTTCAAAAACAGTCTCCTGAGGTGGAGACTAAAAACCACACCTCAAATTCGGTCTTTTGGGTATTCTCTTTTATTATTGGTATGCCGGCTATTTATCTCTTCTTTTCTCATGAGATGATCGTGGGTTGTCTCATTCTACTCTCGGTCTGTATTATCTTTCCACCTCTTGATAATTATTTAAAAATCAAACTTCCCTATTTACGTATTCCCAATGACGCCAAGGCATATGCTATTTATGTGATTCTTATTTCAGCCACGGCGATTGTATATAATCAGCATTTTGTGCCGGCATCAAAGGCTCAAACTGAAGGCACACAAGCCACTTCCACAACTTCCACTATTACCGCAACAACCACACCAAAAACCACCACCAGACCTTGTATTAAAAATGCGAGGGGTTGTGTGAGGAGATAGTTAAAAATTGCAGTGGGTAGGGACGCGAGTACGCTTATCGACCCTTACAGGGTCAGTACCCGTCGCTGGATTTTTCCTTCGTTAAGAAACTCGAAAAAATGCTCAGCGAGGCTTCGATCCCTACCAGCGAGTGATATTATCACTCGCTCCACGAAGCAAATGAAAAAAGCCGTCTTTCGACGACTTTTTTCATTTGCTCGCTTGGAAGGATAACTTACGAACTATCAATTGGGAGGAGTTATTCCCTTGTCCTTCCGTATTTTTGACACAAACACAGCAATTATTGACCATAATTTAAAATATTATTTTTTCAACGACATGACAGAGACTTTAATCATTTCCAAAATTAGTCTTAAATCTTTAGCTCTAGTTATATCCTCAGACTCAGGCCATTTTATGTATCTTTTACCTAAATGTGCAATATTATTGTTCCTTGCACTAATACATTCACAGACTATTGGATGTTTAAACAGGTCGTCTATAATCTTCCCTTTAAAATATTTCCTAAGAGAATGTACATCTTTTCTTTTATCAGCCAAATTCGCCAAGCGGACACAAAAACAATCTCTTACCATTCCCAACAAAACGCCAATATCGATTTCAGGGTCAATAAATAGTCCTAATTCACTGAAGAACTTGTGCCTTTGTTTAATATCAAAACCTGAGATTTTCCTATGGAGTTTATCAATAATACTGAGAGTGTCAAATCCGCTAATACATTCATTAATAGAAAATACAACCGAAGCAAAAGCCGGCCTAGTGCCTTTAGAGATAATTTGATCCATCTTACTCATATCGTTAAGTCTAGCACCATTTTATATAATTTGAAAAATATGGAAGCAAAAAATAATTTTGAAAACTTGAAAACATCAATTAAATCAAACTGGGGTGGATTAAGATCAGGATCAGGGAGAAAGCCCAGACCTCAATATGAGGCACGTGAGCTCTTTAACCTTGTTATTGATCACGAATGGGAGCGCATACTAAAAGCCGTATTAACACGGGTCTATAAGGGAGACCGGGAGATGATTAAGTGGGTTGTAGAACAAAGGATGGGTAAAGTGCCAAATGTAGCTATATCTGACGACCGTGAGGCCTTTTTGAGCCCCTGTGAGCCTCGTGTAGACGATAACGGAATTGATATAATGGAGATAGCAAAGGGTGTAAGTGACGCACTTAAAAAACACAAGCTTGAATAAAGTAGTCCCGAGAAAAAAGTTAAATACATCGTTTTATCTGGCTTGTTTTTTATTATTTTTTATGCTATTATATAACGGTAGGAGTGTAGGGAAAAGACATTTTATCGTTTTGAGATAGGCACAAATCACATCATACTGTTAAATACAAAACTCCCGTTTTGAATCGGAGTATCAAGATTAAAACCTTCATACTCCTACAAGTTGAGGCGCATTCTATCCAAAAGATTTAGTGTTCCTTGATACTCCGATTCAGAGTAGGAGTTTTTTTGTTTTCTATCTGATTGATCAACAGGTAGGTTTCTCCTGCATATCGGCATCAGTTATGCGTGCTTCTTGAAACTAAAGCGTAGCGAGATTGAAAATGTTCTTTAATGGCTAAATAGATGCGAAATTTTTTCGCGATGACAAAAACTTCTAAATTTACCATCTGTGTTCCAGACTATGTTAGAGGATTGATTTGGTGCCGACACTCAAATGGTAGTTGGGCCCCACCCTTTAAGATGGACTCAGATGATAAAAAAGATAAAACCCCGCAAACTTTTAAAAAAGTAAACGAGGCTTAATCTTCAATTCTCTGAAAAGATAAAAACCCTACTGGTGTTCCAAAACTGTGGGGTTTTTATTTTTTCTAGATTATACACGAAAATTGAATATTAATCAAATATATGTAGTAATATCAAAAAACGGATAACATTTAAACTTTAAATACTTTAAGACTTATTCTTAGATAACGTAAATAATAATATCAAGTATTAACTTTTTTGGGGAAGAATATCAATTAATTCTTGAATTTCTTTTAAAGCAAGTTGGTGATTTTGTGGATAAAAATTGATTAACTGCAGTACCTTGTATTCTTTGAATTCATCCAAATCATCCAAAATAGAATTTCTATACTTATGTACTAAATATTCTAATTCAGCTTCAGTTGCGTCCCTTTCTTTTTTTACAATAATTT
>JBAWVR010000074.1:0-2753 GCA_037147155.1 bacterium
TAAAATAATTGTTAAATAAGTTATAAACATATCCACACCACTAATACTAATAATAGTTTATTAATATAATAAATAAGAGAATACTATGAAAATAGAATGTGTTAAAGAAAAGTTACTCCAAGCTGTGAGTAAAGCAGAAAAAATAACTGGTAAGAATGTGTCACTTCCTGTTCTTTCTTGTATTCTCTTGGAAGCCAAGAATGGAACACTAAAACTCAAAGCCACTAACTTGGATATGGGAATAGAAATAATTGTTCCAGCCAAAGTGGATGAAGAAGGAGTATTGGCAGTTCCAGGTACTATTCTAAACAATCTCCTTTCAGGAATTGTTGAAGAAAAGAATGTTCAACTTAGTCAGGATGGAGATAATCTATTAGTTTCAACTGGGCGTGATCGTTTTTCAATCAAAACGATGCCTGTGGACGACTTCCCTTCTATACCTGCTGTGGATGATGGTAATGCCTTTGAAATCCCTGCCAACGAGTTTATACGTGGTTTGAAGAGTGTTTCATTTAGTTGTTCAGAGTCGAGTGTGAAGCCCGAGCTCGGAAGTATTTGTATTTTTACTGATAATAAAGAAATGTATTTTGTGGCGACTGACTCTTTCCGTCTAGCGGAGAAGAAGATTAAGATTAAAAGTGAGGTAGAGATTAGTAATCTCTTGGTACCGATCAAGAATGTTTCAGATATTATCAAGGTGATTGATGAAACCAAGGATGATTTGAAGGTAGTGTTCAATAAAAATCAGATTTCCTTCGTTTATAATTCCCTACATTTGGTTTCTCGAGTGGTAGATGGTAATTTTCCGGACTATAAACAGATCATTCCAAAAGAATTTAAGACAGAAGCTGTGGTTTTGAAGCAAGATTTCCTAAATGCTCTCCGTTTAGCTAATGTTTTTTCTGATTCTTTCAAACAAATCAATATTAAAGTAATACCAAAGGATAAAACTATTATTTTGAAAACCAGAAACTCCAATGTGGGTGAAAGCTCCAACTCCCTAACTGCTCATATTAATGGTGAAGAAATAGAAATTAACTTTAACTCTAAATACATTACCGACTGTTTCGGAGTGTTGGCTGTAGACTCTATTGGATTAGAATTTAACGGACTCAATCGACCGCTCGTAATCAAAGGTGTATCTGATAAAAGTTTTACTTATATTGTGATGCCAATGAATAAGTAGTGGATAACCCTTCCCTCCTCTCTAGTCTGTCATTCCTGGTTTGACCAGGAATCCATCCCAAAATCATTATGAACGGAATAGAAAAATATTTAAAAATGATTACCAGTCTTGCGACTGGTAGTGAATCATTTAAAACTGCAGTTAAACAAAGTTTTAAAAGTATTGTTGGTGTGGAAATAAAAGATGAACAAATTATTTTTAAAGATGGAATTCTAAAAATAAATTGTAATCCAGTTATTAAAAATGAAATGTCTATCAAAAGAGCTAGATTGCTCGATGATATAAACAAACAATTCAGTGATAAAAAAGTTTATGAAATAAAATAACAAAAACCACTCTCATGAGTGGTTTTTTGTTTATGGCGATTTAGTAATTAACCTTTACAAATTCGCCGTTTTTTACAGTTTGCATCTCAAAGGTATTCTCTGGAGTGTTAATAAAACCAATCTTGTTAAAAGAGATCGAGTCTAGGCCAGCACCTTTCAAATTTTTTGTCTCAGCTATTGCATCACGCAAAGCTTCTCCTCCTTTTAAATTACTTTTTTCTAAACCACGGGCAATCGTTAGTACCGCATCGTAAGCAGTGGCAGCTGAAGGAAAACGTGGATAGCTTCCAAAACGAGCCTTAAATCTTTCAGCAAAAGCTTTTCCATTTTCGGTTTGAGTTGGTGTGCTGAATAATCTCTTTTCCATTAGTTTTGGACATTGTTCAATAGAGACAGGATCACCTGACGCCTCTGTTCCGAGGGTTATTCCGTTGTAACCAATTTGCTCAGCCTGCTTGATAAAGGTGCACTGATTGTAATCACTCGTGACCACAAAGATAGCATCTAGATTTTTTTCTTTAGCTTTCATGATGCCGGTTTTGAAATCTAGAGTAATTGGGTTGCCAATATCAATCTCATCAATAACTGTAACTCCAAAATTTGGGGCTTCTCTTTTAAATATACTCGCTGTATACTCCCAAAAACCAGACGCTGTCGGTTTTACGATAGTGATACGAGTTAAACCTTTCTTTTCTGCATAGCGTAGCAATTCGCGAACACCGACTTGATTGTCATACCAAGTTGAGAACAAATATTTGTAATCAGTTTCGGCTTTAAGCATAGGACTGCTGTCTGGGCCAATGACCACCACCTTGGCCGCCTCGGTAAGAGGCAGGATAGGGAAGGCTGGCTCGTCCCATTGAGGACCAACGATAGCGACCACCTTATCGACATTAATTAACTTTTGAACAACGGTTGTTCCGTTTTTAATTTTATCGATAGACAGGTCTTCACTGATTAATTCTAGGGTAGACCCGTGTATTCCACCTTTAGCGTTGATCTCTTCTACTGCTAGGCGAGCGCCGCGGCTCTCTTCCTCCCCAATGCCAGATCCAACACCTGTTAAGGCAGATATACCCCCAATTTTGATAATTCCTGTCGTTTTTTTGTTTGAGGTTAAATATACAGACGCTACCACCAAAAGAATGATGACAATAATGACCGATAGAGTAACCTTGATTTTGTTTGTATTTTGCATGAATTTGTTGACAATTATTGTTAACAGTAATATTATATAGTGG
>JBAWVR010000075.1:0-2653 GCA_037147155.1 bacterium
TTTATGCTGTGTGGATTTGGTCATTATTTGTAATGTATTGGTAAACAGTCACAAAATCAAATATGGAAAATAAAAAAGTATCAGCAAATTGGTATGTATCAATCAAGCATTGTCTAATTGCTGGCTTTCTGTTGCCGGCCGTATTTGGGTTTGCAGTACCGTTATTTCTTGGCCTTACATTAGGAACGATTGCGTATAAAAGTTACACATCATATTTTTATATTTATACCTCTATACCACTCCTGAAGACTGGCGATATGACGGCGATTGTTGTATTCATAATAACACTAGCTTTCTCTCTTTTTGTAACTTGGTTAGCGGTGGTAATGTCTTTTGAGTATCTTAGCAAGAAACACGTTATTAATGATCCAGGAAATATAATAAAACTATCGACAATATATCTAATCATTGGGCTATTGTTTTATGTTCTTTTCTGGTCAGAAAAAGGTTTTTCAGTAATAGGAATGGTTGCTATTTCCCTTAGGGTTCTGGTGTTTTATTTTTCTAGTAGATTGGCTTTTTCTGGTGGTTTAAAACAGTCAACTACTTCACCTGTATCGGGTGGACAAACAAAAGAAATAGATCATGAAATTACAGATGTAAAAACGCAAAATTTAATAGATAAAAATGTAAAGCTTAGGAATTTGTGGGTTTTTTGTTTAGCAATGAGTCCATTGATATGGATGGGATTAATTTTTTACGTAATACCCGGTGAGCAAGCGAGTTACTATATACCTGATGGAGCGTGGGCGTTAGTATCGATAGGAACAGTTATTTCCTTCCACGTCTTTAATATATTAGCTATTTTGGCTGGTTTGGTTCTGACACGTCTCAAGAAACATCGAGCCTTGTATATAATTAACCTCCTTCCTTATTTAAGCATTATTATTTTTGTTCTAATTTTTATTATACAGCCAGGAGGTTCTGCTAAAAAAGAAAAAGACCTTTCTTTTAATGCCGAAACTAGTATCACTGTAGATAATCAACCGAGCTGGGTTGTCATTGATCAAAACCAAAAACTTATGCTGGGTGATGTGTTGTCAACTCACTGGGTGGACATAGAAAAATTAGGAGGTTATAAAAAAGTGGACGGATCCATTGTTACTGGTGAGAAAGTGAGTCCCTTTGGCGGCGAGCCATACTCCGGTCTCACATTAAGTCGTGATATTCAAAAGAAATATGAAATGTCACAAAATTTAGACCCTCTGTCAAAAGTAAGGGCGGAAAACCACCCCAATTATGTCCTGAAAGAGATTGCTCGTAGTAAAGACAAAATATACTATTGCCTATTCAATTGTTACTTGTATATCTCAGATATCAAAGGAAATAATGTTGCCTATACAAACATTTATCACAAAAGTAGTTTAACAAAGAACAATGGTTCACGCGATTCTTTTTATTCCCCAGATGGTAAAAAGATTTTGCTTTTTGAGCCACAAGAGGTAAAGATTCTCGATTTTGATTTGGGGAAAGTCGTCTATTTGCGCAATCTAGACAATAGCGAAAGTTTTGGCGTTATGAATGAGTTGTCTAACTTTATTGCGGAAGGGAAATGGTTGTCTGACAGCGAAGTGTATTTAAATGTATACGCTTCAGATGATAAAACATATCTTAAGTCACCATATTTGGAACCAAAACCGCTTTATGGAATCAAGTATTCAATAAAATAAGTATATTTTACCTTTACTAAACCCGCAGCCGAACGGCCGAGTATATCTGTAATCTATGTTTTCCTGTGATATAATATCACTATCAATTTTTTAATTTAAATATGAAAAAAATAATATTTTCAATACTTGCTCTACTGCTCGTCGTTATTAGTCTGACCAGGGCTAGTTGGTTGATATCATCTTTTATTTCTTCACCAAGTGTTTTTGGAATTGTCAGTATACCTATATTTTTTATTTTGTATTTGGATGATTGTAGATGCGGCAAGGAAGGGGCATTTTGGTTGGATTGTCTTAATCCTGTTCACAAACATTTTTGGGGCCATAGTTTATTATTTTGTGGTAAAGAGAGATTCTTCTAATAGTCAGACTGTTCCGCCGCCTCCACCTCCAGCCATTATGAAATAATTTTTAACTCTAAACAAAAACACCTGTAAGGTGTTTTTGTTTAGAAAAATTGGTATAATGAAGCCCTATATTTAATTAATATTTTATGGACCAATACAAAACAACAACCACTGTCGGTTATTTTAGTAGAATAGGGAATTCAATCAAGGGCATCTTCGCTGGTATTCTTTTTATTTCGATCGCTTTTATTGGTTTGTATTGGAACGAAGGTTTGCCAGATATGTCAAAAGTTGCCAAATCTGCTACTGAAATTAAATCAGATGTGGTAAGTGTTGATCAAAATCTAAACGGCAAACTTATTTCGACAACAAATAAGGTAACTTCTGATCAAGAAATCGGTGATAATCTATATTTAAAGCCCGGAGTATTTGTTGCTGTCGAAAGAAGAGTGGAGATGTATGCTTGGAAGGAAAAAACTGAATCAAAAACTGAAAAAAACGTAGGGGGCTCTGAGACCACTAATACAACATATACCTACACAAAAGAATGGGTAGAAAATCCTGCGGATTCTTCAAATTTTAAATACTCTGAAAGTCATGGCAATCCACAAAAGAGTATAGAGAGTTATACGAATAAGG
>JBAWVR010000076.1:0-2652 GCA_037147155.1 bacterium
CTCAAGCACCCGTGACAGAAAACTCAACTCCCATTGAAACAGTTACCGCTACAACTACTTTTAACATATCTACTTCAACCGAAACAACATCGACAACTACCAAGCCAATCTTGGCAACTACCACAGTTAAAGAAGATATTGTTGCAAAACCTACCACTGTCGAAACCCCAACAGAAACCCCTAAAGTCACTTACACCATTACTCCCGAAACTCTGACAACCATCACTAAACAAGATCTAAAATCTGGTCAACAAACTCCAGAGGTGGAACTTCTCCAACAGTTCCTAAACGCCAACGGCTTCATTATTTCCCAAACTGGTCCAGGTTCTCCAGGACATGAGACTACTTACTTTGGTAAAGCTACTAAATCTGCTTTGGCAAAGTACCAGAAGTCGGTTGGTTTACCAGCCACGGGATATTTCGGGCCGATGACGAGGGCAAAAATACTAAACAACTAGCCTTAAAAAGCACCACTTTTTTGACGAACAAGTCAAAAAAGTGGTGCTTTTGTTTTTATAATATTTTAGACTTAACACCTAGTCGAAACAGGTGTATAATTATATTGGGGATGATAGGTATTTTCTATCTAAACAATATTTAAGGGAGTTCTACATCGGTGACGACCTTGGTCGTTTCATCTGCGAACACCCACCTAGTAATTAACTAGGGGAATACCTATTTGGCCCCAACAAAAGTTCCGCCCTCGGGCGGATTTTTTGTTTTACTTTTATGTTATAATTTGAGTTATGAAAGGAAAAAGTTTGTGGTGGGCATTACTGTTTGCTATCCTGACAGCTATTGGACACTTTATAGCAATTTATTATTTTCTTTATTGGCGCTGGCAGTGGTTTGATGTGGTAACACATATTCTTGGTGGTATGTCTATTGGCTGTGCAGCTTATTGGCTTGGCGAAGAAGCGGTGGAGTATTTTCACCATAATGTGTCAGAAACAGTTCGAAAAATATGTTACGTTGTCTTAGCTTTTGCAATTATTTTTGGTTGGGAAAGTTTCGAATATTATTTTCATTTAACGGATTCTAGAATGAAATATGTTTGGGCTACAGGTAAGGACTTGGCGTCCTCTTTTATCGGGGTCTTATTAGCTTTATATTTTTTAAAAATTAAATAACATGAGTAATAAAATGAAATTAACTTTTTGGGGTGGAACAGGTGAAGTGACTGGAGCGAATTTTCTTTTGGAAGGATATGGTCTCAAAATTTTGGTGGATTGTGGTTTGATTCAAGGAGGCCAATTTGCCGATGAAAACAATCGTAAACCTTTTGCCTATAATCCAAGTGAAATAGATATTTTAATTATTACTCATTCCCACATTGATCATATTGGTCGCGTACCAAAATTAGTCAAAGATGGTTTTAAAGGGAGAATCATCAGTAGTCCGGCCACCAAAGAATTGGCTGAGGTGATGCTCGAAGATGCTGCCATCGTTTTAGCTTATGAGGCAAAGAATAGGGGTCTAGAACCTTTATATGTTCAGGATGACGTCAATCAGGCTATGCGTCGTTGGGAGTCTTTAGATTATCATAACAAGATGTCTTTAAGTGATTCACTGGATTTGGAATTTTATGATTCTGGTCACATACTTGGCTCTGTTATGGCTACATTTTCTTCAGGTGGCAAGAAAATTGTTTTCACTGGCGACTTGGGTAATTCACCATCACTGATTTTACGTGATACTGAAAGATTGCCAGATCCAAAGTATTTAATTATGGAAAGCGTTTATGGTGATCGCAATCATGAGAGTAAGGAGGAGCGTCGGGAAAAACTGTTTGATATTTTGAGTAAGTCCATCAAGGCTGGTAAAACGATTCTTATCCCGGCTTTTTCTCTAGAGAGAACCCAGGCTATTTTGTATGAATTGAATAATTTTATTGAAGGCGGTAAGTTGCCGTCAGTACCAGTTTTTTTGGATTCACCATTGGGTGCTAAAGTTACCGCTATTTACAAACGCTTTGTTAAAGATATGAATGAAAACATCAAGAAACAGATTTTTGGTGGAGACGATGTTTTTAATTTCAAAGGTTTGAAGTTTACCGTGCATCAAGAGGAATCCCAAAAGATTGAGTCTACTCCAGGGGCTAAGATTATTTTGGCTGGCTCTGGCATGTCAAACGGTGGTCGTATTCTAAAACACGAAAAGCATTATTTAAGTAGTACAAACACAGTCATGGTTCTAGTGGGCTACCAGTCCATCGGTACAGTTGGACGACACTTGGAAGATGGTAATAAGACAATTAATATTTATCACGAAGATATTCCGGTTCGCGCAGAGATTGTAAAAATTAATGGTTATTCATCTCACAAAGATTCTGATCATTTATTTGAATTTGTCGAAGG
This sequence comes from bacterium, assembly GCA_037147155.1. Lineage (GTDB taxonomy): Bacteria > Patescibacteriota > Minisyncoccia > Phycocordibacterales > GWA1-40-21 > JBAWVR01. The sequence continues at coordinate 2,358 of JBAWVR010000076.1, forward strand.
GGGAATGAAGAATTTGAAGAAGACTTTTGTGGTGATGGGGGAGCCAAAGTCTTCAATGTTTTTGGTTCAGCGCTTGCGCGAGAATCTAGATGTTGATGCGATTAATCCGCAGTTGGGGAATAGTTTTGATTTGGAGTTCTAAAGATAACTATTTAACCAATAGCCAGATAATAAATAACTTTAACTAAAAGTGCAAAACCCCGGCCAAAATTTGCGAAGCAAATTCTGGCCGGTTAGATACAATCAACTACCCCGCAGCAAGCTGACGGGGTATGAGGAGTTCCAGTGCCAAAAG
>JBAWVR010000077.1:0-2528 GCA_037147155.1 bacterium
ACATGTGTTTATATTACCACTGCGGAAGTGGTGCCAAGCTATTGAACCATTACGAAACCCTTGACATTTTAATTGAATAGGTATATAATTACGCAGTAAGTTGAATCTCATTGGTTTTTCTTGTGCTTTAAGCACCTGTAAATATTGCCTTATCCTTCGCGATAATCTATATAGAAACTGAAGGGAAGGTCCAGTCCGTCTTACGTTTTAATTATATAGACTGGAGGTATATTTATATGTTTAGAAAAAACACCAGTCGTGGCTTTGCCCACGGCCGACCATCTTTTGGTGGTCATAGAAGTGGTGGTATGAGTCACGGAAGTTTCCGTGGCCGTCCCAAAACTAGCGTTCGCGGTGGTAAGTCAATCCATCCATCTCGTTTTATTTGTAAAGCCGATCCAATTGTAGAATCTGCGCCTTACATTCCAACGAATAAATTTGCTGATTTTAAAATAAATCCAGCACTAAAAGATAACATCATCAAGAAAGGTTATGTGAATCCAACTCCGATTCAGGATGAAGCGATTCCGTATGTCCTCGAAGGACGCGATGTTGTCGGTATAGCCAATACCGGAACCGGCAAGACTGCCGCTTTCCTTATTCCGCTATTAAACAAGATCATGAACAATCCAAGAGAAAAAGTTCTGATCATGGTGCCGACCAGAGAACTAGCTACGCAAATTAACCAAGAGTTTTTTGCTTTCCGTGGCGACCTCAAACTATTTTCAGTTTGTTGTGTCGGAGGTATGAGTATCTATTATCAAATTTCAGATTTGCGCCGTCAGCACAATGTGGTGATTGGTACACCTGGACGTTTGAGAGATTTAGTTGACCGTCGAGTCATTCACTTGCCTGAGTTTCGCACTATTGTGCTAGACGAGGCGGATCGAATGCTAGACATGGGCTTTATCAATGATATGCGTTTTCTTATGGATAATATGGCCAAGAATCGCCAGACCTTATTCTTTTCAGCGACAACTACACCAGAAATCAGTAAATTAATTGGAGAGTTTTTGAACAATCCAAAAATGATTTCTGTAAAAACTACTGAGACAGCTCGCAACGTCGAACAAGATATTATTCGTGTTCGCCCAGGCGATAACAAAATCGATCACCTACATAATCTTCTAACCAAAAAGGAATTTTCTAAAGTCCTAATCTTCGGTAGAACAAAAAATGGTGTTGAAAAATTGTGTCAGACCCTTGTTAAAAAAGGTTTTCGCGCCGAGTCTATACACGGCGACAAGACCCAACCCAAGAGACAGAGCGCATTACGCGCCTTTCGTGAAAATCAAAGTCAGATTCTCGTTGCAACTGACGTTGCTGCCCGAGGCCTCGACATTCCAAATGTCACTCATGTGATTAACTATGATGTGCCGGAAAATTACGAAGACTACGTTCACCGTATTGGTAGAACTGGTCGTGCTAACAAGACTGGAGTTGCTCTAACTTTTGTTAGTTAAGACTTACTAAAAGAAAGACCGCCGGACGCTTCGCATCCGGCGGTCTTTTCTACTGGCTTATTTTCACTTTTTAACGTATAATAAAAAAGTTCCGTATTAATTATCATTAACTAAAATATTGTATGGCAAAAAGATTAACATCTCTCAAGATGCATGTGAAGTCTAAGCACTCTCCAAAGACTAAGAAGCGTTTGGCTATCAAGAAGGCTAGAGTAGCTGCTCGTGTAGCAAAGTCTAAGATTTTCTTGCGAAAGAAGGATACTGTTAAGAAGGCAAAATAGGATTAATATAAACAAAAGGCCGCCGGACTACCGGCGGCCTTTTGTTTGACTTTTTCTTAAAAATCTGGCATTCTTCATAAGGTTTTGGCTAATTTCTAGCGTTCGCTGGAAGCCAAGTTCTTGCTAATTTTAAAGAAAGGAACAGAACATGAGGACTTTTATCAAGGTGTTTCTGGTACCCAGTATTTCGACCACTTCAGTTCCAGACCAAACCCATGAAGTTGGGCCCAACGGCCTCATCGTCTATCGAGACAGTAATGGAAAGCCTTGGACCTGTATCATGGGAGAACTTCTGGACAATAATCTGCTTGTCCCCGGATCAATCGCCTTGTATGCAGAAGGTTTTGAATGCGAGGCAAACATCAGTGGTTATTCTTGTGTGAAGGAAGGAAAATATGTCTTCCTTGATGCCAAGGCGGAAGCCCATGATGTTTATCAGGGACGTTACCCGACGGGGCCGATGATTGTTGTCAAAATGCAAGCCCAAAATTTTGATAGTCTCCGTACTCTTTATTGCGAGATTGTTAATGGGCGTCTGGCACACATCGATGATTCCGATTCAGTCAGTGATTTCACTAGTCACCGATTCGGACTGAGCAGTCGCAGTCATGTTGTCTTCGGACGACGTCTCTAAAATCTCGGTACACTTTATGCTCCCTTGAAACCACGGTTTCTCGGGAGTATTTTTATATATATTCTTACCCAATTTACATTCCTCTCTATTTACCGATTCGTACGAATAGGTAAATAGAGAAACAGAGACCTAAAGGACACTGTTTTAACG
>JBAWVR010000078.1:0-2427 GCA_037147155.1 bacterium
CGGTTATTATTTTAGAATTAGCTTAATTTTTTTATTCAAAAAACCGCTAGTACATCCCGCCAGCGGCTTTTTCAATTGTTTTTATTTTTTACCAACAATGATTTTATAGAAAGTGTGCTTGTGTCTAAAAGGAGTCTCGTCTAGCCTCTCCTCTTTTTCTCCAGTATATTTGATTTCTCCACCATTATCAGACACGACTTTTTCTAAATGGTCAAAACTCTCACTGTGGAATACTTTGTTTTCATCAAAATTAAATATTTCCGTATCAAAACTAAAAACAACAATTCCATTTGACTTTACTACCCTCAGCATCTCAGGAATACTTTTTTCGATGTCGGTATAAAAAAGAGTATTTAAACAGAAAGACACATCAAACCCATTGTCGCTATAAGGTAATTTTTCGGCACTACCAACTTTAAATTTATTGTTAGGGAATCTATTTTGTGCGGCTTGAATAAATTCTGGTTTGATATCTACCCCTTCCGCATCCATACCCAATGAAGAAAATTCGTCAACCTCTATACCCTCAGCGCAACCTACATCAAGAATCTTTTTGCCTTTTATTTCTCCTGTCTCTTTACTAATTAATTTCAAATACTCTTGCGCCGGACTGTGTCTTTTTTCCCAGTGCTTACTATCATCGGCTTGTTTTAATAATTCCTCTTTATTTGTCATAATCCTATTATAGCAAATTAGGACGCCCTCTACGAGCGTCCTAATTTTTATTGTTATTATTTAATCTCTGTAAAAACCTTCTTTCCATCAATAATACTCATTTCTCTGTAACTTCCGCGAGAAACGATTGGATCACCATTCTTACTAAATGACCAGTTGGCCACCTGACCTTTCCAATCCTTAACATCATTGATCAAAAAGTTCTTAACGCAAGTTACATCTCTTTCTCCACATTTTTCAATTGCGTTCTTCATGATATAAACCATGTCATAGTTGGCAGCAGTATAGAAGAATTGGAAACCAGGCTGTGTACCATACTTGTCGACATACTTCTTTAACAAAGCTTGGTTGTCAGCAAATGGAATAACAGTATAAGCAGAAGCTGGCAAAGCTTTACCAGAAGCATCATTGACTGGTAGATCGATAGTGGTTGGATTTCCGATTATTTGCACTCTCTTCAACAAACCAATCTCTTTCATCTGTTTTACAATGACAGCGGCATCGGCTGGAGTTTGAGCGGAGAGATAAACACCATCAATAGTTTTGTCACTAGAGATTTTCAAAAGTACGGTTTTGAAATCAGTAGTACCAGTAACAAACTCTTCTTTCATGGCAATCTTTCCACCTTTGGCTTCAAAACTACTTGCGAAGTCACCAGACCAGCTACGTGAGAAGTCAGTACTCTCAGTGAGCATAGCAACATTTTTCAAATTGTATTTTGATTTGGCAATCTCTCCAATCAAAGCCGCTGCATCAGTGGATGGAGGTGAGGTTCGGAAAGCATATTTATTCTTATCAAAAATTCCCTTGGCAGTCACGGTAGCCGCCACAATTAAAACCTTGGCTTCGTCAGTCACAGCTACAACTGGTGTAGCGGCGGCAGTACAGCTTGGTCCAAGAATTAATTTTACTTTATCAACATTAATCAATTTACTTGCAGCGGATACAGCATCCTTACCAGAACATTTATCATCTTCCAAAATGAAGTTGATTTTTCTACCGTTAATACCGCCAGCAGCGTTGATTTCATCAATAGCGATTTTGATAAAGTTGGCTTCTGTTTCTCCACCAACTGCCCACTTGCCAGTCATGGCAAACAAACCACCGATCTTAATATCTCCGGTTGGAGTGCTAGTTTTAAACCATGAGACTGCACCAACAACAACCACCAACACAATAACTACCCAAAGAATCTTTTTAATCATTTTTTTGTTAAAAATTAATAAGGGTTATTTTAGTAAATAACTTCATAAAAAAGTATAGCACTTCAGAGTATTTTGTCTATTATCCAGAAAAAATTGGAATTAAAAAACCCAGAGACATCGTGCCCTGGGGTTTTTGGAGACCCTGCCTTCTCCATCGACTCACCTTTTTTTATTCTAGAAATTTTTATTTCCTTGAAGAAAAATGGTAACAAAAAGTTCAAGTGGTGAGGGATCTGTTTCCCTCTGGCTCGTCTTTTTTGTCGAGGTAACGAATAACCTCCTAGTATGTCAGGATGTGTACCGAAGTACCATCCCGCGTTCATCAATGTGGTGCTCTTGGCACCGAACGCTTTTCACAAGGGTTCATGTCCTGCTCCTTTCTTTAAGCATTTGGACGTTGTTTGATTCTGGTAATACTATACACCCTTTTACTCTTTTTGTCAAGTATATTAACATTTTCCAATTTAAGACAAAGAAATAATGGCTAAATAAGGCCATATTTTGTATTGGGTCAATATTTTAATTGACATTATTAATATTGTAATGT
>JBAWVR010000079.1:0-2417 GCA_037147155.1 bacterium
ATATTACACCATGTAATCTGTTTATAAAGTTCCTCAAAATTCAATCAGGGAGAAAAACATGAAAATCCTCGTATTTGATGACACTCTGAAGCATCGTAATGCCGCTATCGCCCAGCTGGGGGTGGAGCATGAACTCACAGTCGTCGGCACTTACGACGAAGCCCAGCTACTGCTGGCTGGCGGGTACAAGGACTATCAGAAGATTGAACCAGTGCGTTTCGACGCGGTGCTGGTGGATCTTCTGGTGCCTGCCTCCGCCCAACAGTTGGGTGGTGATGCTTGCCGATTCATTGGGCAAGAAATGCCGATCGGAATCTTCATTGCTTTGCTTGGTGCGGTGAAGTCTGGAGCAAAGTATGTAGCGATTCTGACCGATAGTAATCACCACCAACACCCAGCCTCAGCTTGCGTCGACGCTTTCAATGAAGATAATCGCAACCCAACGCCGTTTAACATTGAACAGTGTAAGGTGATTCTCTCCAACACTGGCGCTTGGGTTGGCTCTGACGGGAAAAACTGGAAAGATCTTCTTGATTATCTAGTGAATGGTAAAAAAGAAGTTGTCCGTACAGACTCGCAGTTTCGAATCGTTGGTGAATAAAAGTTTTTTGAGGTTTTGTATTAAAAACCTCCACATTATTAAGCTCATATATTATTTGTGAGTTTATAGTGTAATTATTTAAGTAATATATTAAAATCGTATGAATAAAAAAATTGGAATTATTATTGGTTTGTTGGTTCTAGTGCTCGTTGTGGTAATTACTGTTTCTCTCGTTAGTTCAAACAAACAAGATACTTTCAAGATTGGTTACGCTGGTCCTTTGACAGGCGCCATGGGTGTATCGACCGGTGAATCAATATTCCAAGCCTTTCAGTTGGCTAACGAACAACACCCTACCGTAAATGGTAAAAAGGTAGAGGTGATCTATGAAGATGATGTGTGTGATCCTAAAAAAGCAGTAAATGCCGTTCAGAAGCTAATCGAAGTAGATAAAGTGGACGTTATTGTTTCAGGTTTGTGTTCCGGATCAGTTTTGTCTACTGCTCCGATTGTCGAAAAAGCAAAAGTGGTTATGGTTTCTCCAGGTGCTGCTGCCCCAAGCATTACCAATGCTGGAGATTACACTTTCCGTCTCGCTGCTTCATCTGTCACTGCTGGAAAGGCTGTTGCTTCTCTTATTGAAAAGTATGACTACAAGCGCATTGGTATAATTTATGAAAACAATGAGTACCCAGTTGGTTGGAAAGATGCCATTGTGTCTGCTTATGAAAACAGATCTGATGTAAAAATATTTACTGAGGGAGCACCGATTGCTTCATCTGATGTTAGAACACAGATTATGAAGATTGCTGCGCAAAAACCGGATGTGATTTTGGTTGCTACATTAACTCCGGGAATGGCTAACGCCTTGTTAAATCAGTTGCATGAATTGAAAGTTAACAAGCCAATAATTGCCAATGAAGTTTTCTCTCTGCGGTCAGTGATTCATAATCCGTTTGCTGAAAATATGTTGGTAACTGTTTATAAGTACGGCAATTCATCAACTGATTTCCAGAAGTTCTTAGCTGACTATAAACAGAAATTCAACAAGGATATTCAAGAGGATATTTACGGTGCTGCAAGTTACGACACCTACACATTATTGCTAAAAACCAAGGAATCATGCGGTAATTCCGGTTCAGACTGTATCAAGAATTACTTGTACGATACCAAGAATTGGTCAGGTCTCAGCGGTACAATTAGTATCGATCAAAACGGAGACTCATCAAGAGAGTTTGTTCTCAAAGTTGTTAAAGGAGGGAAGGCAGTTGAGATAAATTAATTCAAGGCACATGAAAACCGAGGAGAAACCTTCTTTCCGATCCAAGGTTTCACCTCCGTTTTTCTAAAACCAAAACCACCCGTGAGGGTGGTTTTGGTTTGTGTCTATGAATTTACGAAGAGTTCGCGATTTCAATTGACAGGAGGTTTTTAAGATAAAACCTCCGAAAAACTTTTCACATGTTACGGGTTATCAGTCGCCACGGCACAGAACGGCATGGCCAGACAAGGAAGTCCGAGAATAGTGGCTGTGAAGATGATAGCGATACTGATTAGTCCTATCGGACCGGGAACCAGAAGCTTGCGTCCAATGGCGGAGATCTCCGCAGCATTGGCACAAATCATAATCAAGACCACGATACCGCAGACTCCGACCAGCCACAACTTTAACCTGGGCCAAAGGAATGACCAGAAGTTACTTCCACCAGCGATCCAACCGTAGTCATGATGCTCAATCGCGGATCGGATCGTGAGAATGATGAGAGTGACGACGAGATAGATGCCAGAGGCGACAATCAGGTGGTTCATTTTGGACTCCTTGTGTTGGTGTGGAAATGGGAAAGGACTCTATTTAGTATGATAGCATATAATACAT
>JBAWVR010000080.1:0-2280 GCA_037147155.1 bacterium
CCCCAATTCTGTGCAGACAATAAATAATGATGGCGATAATATTATAAAGGTTTACTTGGTATCTCCAAAGAAGGACTTTGTTGAATATAATCTTCAGAGAGTGACAGTTTTGAATGAAACCACAGCTAGAGTCATATTGTTCACAAAAAAGTACACTTATCCTAAGACAGATGCCGATAAACAAAAGATTCTTAGTGATGTAGATGCAAATTCCAAGATCTGGGACGATGCTATCTTGGGTGTTAATTTTGAAATTAAATAATCAAATAAAAATAATATGTCTCCACAAATAAAACAAAATGATTTAGTTCATAACAATGAAAATACTAATATACCGAGCCAAACGATACCTGTCTCTGATTCGGTTAAGCCAAATAAAGGCTGGTTGTATATTCTTATCGCACTAGTCGTTTTGATTGTTGTGGTTGGAGGGGTATATTATTTTCTAAATATAAAAAGCGGTGCCAAACAAGTTGCGGAAGTTTTGAGTAAACAAATACTAATTTCTGGTACAGTTGCTAGCAAAAAAGGTGAGCCAATGATCGGAACTCTTATTTATTCAAATGCCAATACTAGCACTACTACCACAGACTATCTTGGGGGTTATACAATCAAAGTACCCTCGAATCAGGAAGTGTCTTTAACATTCAAAAAAAATGGTTTTGTGCCAATCCATAGAATTGTGAATTCAAACATGGATAACACACAGAATATCACCATGTTTAATGAAACAGCTTTTAAAAAGGTGGATATCTACAAAGACATAAATGTTAATATGAATGGCGCTGGCTTATCTTCTGAGGCTAATAGTTTTATTGTTAAAGGCACAAAAGAAAAAGCTTTAGATGCCAAGATTTCTTTGACGCCGTTTGATCCAACTAAAACCGAAGATCTAAAAGCTTTTCCCGGAGAATTCTCAGGCATTCAGGCTAATGGCCAAAAAACAAATATTGAAAGTTTTGGATTTACCAAGGTGCAAGTGCGTGATAGCGAAGATAGGCCATTAGACCTAGAACCTGGCAAGACAGCTGAATTGACTATGCCTATTAGCACCAGTCAGGTGGCTACTGCACCGGAGACAATTCCACTCTGGAATTATGACGAAAAGAAGGGAACATGGGTAGAATTGGGAACTGCCTACAAAACTTGCACTGACAGAACATGTGTTTACAAGGGTAAGATTACAACTATTGCTTCATGGTGGAACTGTGATGCGAGTTGGGATAATTCGGGAAATATCTTACCAAGGTTTTCATTTGGAAGCGGTCTATCAAGATGGTTGAGAAGTATGTACAGTCCTCGAATTGAAGACACAACCTCTCCATTTAAATTTGATTACAATTTTTCCTCTGACGGTAGTAATTTTATTAGTAATTCGATTGTTCCCAATCCAACCATTGAAAATCCTGATAATAAACAGGTCTTGAAATATGGTATTAGCAAGTGTATTGCAGAAAAAGCGGTTGATAAGAAAGATGGTGTGGCCAGTACCACCCCAATTACTGTAGAAAAATTTAACGAAGCAAAGCAAAACTTTTCAAAAATGGCTAAGAGAATTAAAGGTCTAGATTTCGAAGACCTTATCTCTGATTTTAGTATGAATGCCAACATTCTGGCTTTCTTGAGAGGAGTAGATTATGCGTCAGAAACTAGTGCTCCAATAGTTTATAACAATGGAAATTTTGAAATACTTGGGCTATTGTTGGGCAAGCCAGATGGATCAGCTAAGATAACCATAGAATCAAGCAGAATCCTTTCTGATCCTAAAATAATTAAAGTGCCAAAGGCCGGAGAATCCTGGACATCACCGGTCGACTATGCCGCGGTTGTCGTTCCGATTTCAATAGAGAAACCGAATATGGCAGCTAATGTTAAAATAAGTATCAGCCCGAGCGTTTCTAAAGAAATCCTATTATCAAATAATTTGATTGGTGAGTTCATGACCCTACTTGTTGAACCAGGCAAAAATTACACGATAAATATTTCTGATGCTTGGGGTAATGTCACCAGGGATATTTCAATTGCGCCATTGAAAATAAATGATGTTTATGTGGAGGACGAAATCGTTGTTAAAGGCAGAGAATTTAAGGATCCGACTTTTGCTAAAATTGAACTAAGTTGTTCAAAAGCGCAGGATTTTTATGAGACGGCAGAATGTGTAATGAATAACGATCAAGACAGAAAAGCTACTTTATCAGATGTAAAAGAGGTTCTTAAAGATAAAAAAGAGGGTATTTTGGAAAAAAATATTGCTTACTATGAATTAGCTTTATATTACAA
>JBAWVR010000081.1:0-2264 GCA_037147155.1 bacterium
ATTTTACACAATGTTAAAATTATGTTGTTATAAATTAACAATAAAATATGAATAAAAAAGTATTAATAATCGTCGGTATATTAGTGGTGTTGTTCCTTGGTTGGATGGTATTTAAAACCAATCCAAATCAAGACCGCCAAACTATCAAAATCGGCGCTTTCCTACCAATGTCCGGTTCCGCCGGTATCTATGGGGAATGTCAGTATAATGGTGCTCTACTCGCTGTAGAAGAGGCCAACAAAGCCGGTGGTATTAACGGCAAGAAAGTAGAATTGGTCTTGCAGGATACCAAAGGTGACGTCAAAGAAGGTGTGAACGCCTTTAATAACTTGAAGGGTGAAGTGCAGACCTCGATCACTGCTATTAGCGGTATCGTCCTAGCGGCCGGCCCAGTGGCTGACAAGGAACACGTAGTAGTGATGAATATCGGTGCCAAGAGTCCAAAGATTTCTCAGGCTGGAGATTATGTCTTCAGTACAGTGCAAAACTCTGACGCTGATGAAATGATCTTTGCTAAATATGTGAAGAATGATTTAAAAATCAATAAAGTTGCTCTTATTATCGTAAATAATGATTACGGATTGGGTACCTCTGGAGCTTTTGCTCAAGCCTTTACCAAAGAGGGAGGTAATATAGTGGCAACGGAAAAGTATGAATCAAATGCAACTGATTTCCGCACTATCTTGACCAAGGTGAAAGCTTTGGAGCCACAAGCAGTCTTCATGGTTGGTTACAAAGAACAAGGTTTGTTGTTAAAACAGGCAGCAGCGCTCGGGGTCAAAACCCAGTGGCTCGCTCCAGAACCTTTTGCTTCACCAGATATTATTCAGATCGCCGGAGCCGCGGCTGATGGTGTCATCTATCATGCCCCTGGTATGAATACTGATGTAGAACCAGCTAAAAGCTATTTTGCAAACTACCAAGATCGTTTTGGTAAGCCGGCTGACTTCTGTTCTGCCAACTCTTATGACGGTGTGAAATTGTATATTAAAGCAATTTCCGCTGTTGGTAACGACGGAGAGAAAATCAAAAATTGGTTATACAAAGAAAAGAATTGGACTAGTACTACTGGTACAACAACCTTTGATGCCAATGGCGATGTTCTAAAGTCACTAAACATTATGACGGTGAAGAATGGTCAGTTTGTGAAGAGATAATTCAGGAGAAAGTAAAAAGAAAAACAAAACCACCCGCGAGGGTGGTTTTGTTTTGTCTCTGCGCGACTTAATTTTCTTCACGGTATTCCGTGGTAGAAAATGAAAGTACTCGGGTGGTAAGGTAATCCGAAGCAGTCCCCGCCCGAACGTACCGTTCGGTACGGGCGGGCAGACCTTTAGTTACAAAATTATATTAAGACTGGATTGCTTCGCAAGGCTCGCAATGACGGAAGAGATATTTAATTATTTCGGTAGCACATCCCAAAGAATTCCAAACACTGATTCGAAGACGTCGACCATGGGTGGTATTTCGATAACGACGGCGAGAGCGTTCACATCTGGTCCCACAATTATAATTTTATCAGCGTAAATATCAATAGTACTTTTGAAAATATATTTGGCTGGAAGATATTTATATTCACGATGCAAGCTTTCATCTTGCTGACCTTCGGCCATAGATGAATCATTGGTTAGTAAAAGTTTAACTTTGATATTGTTTGCAGCGCGGCGTTTGCGGAATTCAATGAAATAATCATGATCGGTATTTAGCCAGGTAAGAGAACTACCAATAATGTGATATTCCTTGTCTTTGTACTCAGTCAGAATATTTTCATAGAAAAGTTGCAAATCTTTTTTTGATTGAATCAAGCGAATACCGTATTTGCCATGATCTTCAGTTTTCAATTTCTCCAAAAAAGAGACAATTTTAAACAAATTGCCAATTTTGTTCTCAAATAGATGAGCCAACTTGCTTGGGGCGAGGGGAGAATAGAAGCGTTTTTTGCCTTGTTCATAGGCCGTTACCACACCCTGTTTCATCAGTCTTTCGAGGATGGGATAGACGGTGGTGCGCTTCAGATTGGCTCTTTGGGATAGTGAAGTGGCGTCCGAACCGCCAGTTTTGAGCAAGGAGATATAAACCTCAATTTCTTGATCAGAAAAGCCTAAATCCCTTAGTACTTCTAGATAATTTTGATTACTCATGTTGTTATATTTTTACGACAGACTAACAAATACATCATAAGCCCTTTATAAAATAAAGTCAAGTTAGAATATCTAGTCATAAATACTTGACAAAAGGTTTGGAATGTGTATAATATATAGTGT
>JBAWVR010000082.1:0-2020 GCA_037147155.1 bacterium
ATTTATATTACTCCCCATTAATCTAATTCTCTATTTACCTATTCGTGCGAATAGGTAAATAGAGAATATCGCAGGAATCTTAAGTGGATTTAAATATGGAGCAGTCTGGTGTATAATATTTTTAATTAGTTCATATTTAATACTTAATTCTTATCTTATGAAAAATCTTGAACGTTTTATGAAGGCCTTGGCCAATCGTCGTCGTATTGAGATAGTCAGATTTTTATATAGCAAGAAAAAGGCAACAGTCGGAGAAGTGTCTGGTCATATAAAACTCTCATTCAAATCAACCTCACGTCATATCAATATTTTGAAAGCTGCCGAGATTATTGATGGAGATCAAGTTGGCCTCTCAATATATTATTATCTTAACGACACCTCAAACCCGGTCATAAGACACATAATTGGGTAATATTGCTAAATGATTCCGGCTCTATTTTTTCTTTGGTTGTGGTATTTACCTATTCGCACGAATAGGTAAATACCACATGTGCAGTTTTTACTAAAACAGTAAAGTGTTATAATAGATATATGTATAAAACTTTAAAGGCGGAAGATTTTAAGAGAATGCTGGGTTTTGATAGCAAATACAAGATAGATGGTTTAATCGTGAATGGAAGTTATGGAGCAGAACAAAAGTTTATATATTTTAAGAACAGCTTGATGAGCTTGGTTTGAAATATGCTAGCCGAGCATTAGGTGGTTTTTTGGGAGAAATATTGGAATTTGAAATTAAGAATAAAAAATACTGGTTTGCTGTGACCTACGGAGGTGCAAAACTTTCTGAATACTTGCATCTAGCTTGTTTATTTGGCTCAAAGAAAAATATTTTAGTCGGAAGTTGTGGTGGATTAAATAAACAAGGCGAATCCGGGGATATTATTATTCCCACATCTAGTTTTGGAGATGAAAGTTTTACAAGAATGTATTCAAAGGGTAGGGGTAATACTTTTCAAGCCGAAAGGAAAACAAGTAAAAGTTTGTATAAAATAGTCCTTAAGGGTTTGAAGGTTTGGACAGGGCCTGTTGTTACATGTCAGGCTATGCTTGCTGAAACAATTAAAGATATTAAGAAATGGGAAAAGTTGGGTTATTTAGGTGTGGAGATGGAGTCATCATGCTTTTTTGCTGTTTCGTCATACTTTAAAATACCGGCCGCTGCTATGCTCTATATAACAGATAATTTAGTTGTTGGTCAAAAAGTTGGTGACGAAAGTCATGTTAATGGAAAGGAGAAAAGATTATTATCAAAAAAAGAAATATTTAGAGTGGCGATTACTGAGTTAATTAGTAAAAGATAGATTCTGGATCCCGGGTCAAGTCCGGGATGACAGAGGGGAGATAATAACTGAGATGTGATAAAATGGTCGGGTGGAAGAGGAGAATAAAACGGGAGAGGGATTTGAATATAAAATAAAAGAAAGCACACGCGCTAGGCGAATGTGGATTTCGGTGTACCGGGATGGACGAGTCGTGGTGACGGTGCCGAGACGTTTTAGTCTGGATTTGATTGGTAAATTTGTGAATGACAAGAAAGACTGGATTGTGAACAAAGTGCGAAAGTTTATGAGTTCACCCCTGAGATGTCTCGGAGTTGCCAAGCGAGGGGATTATAAAAAATACAAAGAGGAAGCCAAGGTGTTAGTGGAAGCGAGACTAAAACATTTTAATCAGTTTTATAATTTTAAATATAACAAGATTACGATACGTAATCAGAAGACAAGGTGGGGTAGTTGTTCTCGTCGCGGGAATTTGAATTTTAGTTATAAAATAATTCATCTGACGGAAGATATTCGGGATTATATTGTGGTGCATGAGTTGTGTCATTTGGGAGAGTTCAATCATTCTAGAAATTTTTGGAATCTGGTAGGGAAGACTGTGCCGAATTATTTGGAATTGAGAAGGGGATTGAGGGTGAAGTAAAGACTTTCCTAGCGGAAAGGTCGCCTGGATCCCGGGTCAGGCCCGGGATGACAGAGGGGGGAGAGGTGAAATAGGTGTATTGACATTGTATATACAT
>JBAWVR010000083.1:0-2010 GCA_037147155.1 bacterium
TGTCTGCACAGAATTGGGGTGCTGTGTCTTCATGTTCTCTGTGTAAGTATCAAAATAATCTTGTCCTCCGACATTGTGATACTGAACGGTTACCATCTGACTAAAATTATTGTAATCATCAGTATTTTTAAGAAACTCTAGAGCGTAAAAATCTTTAGTAAACTGAGACCATGACAGATAATATGTATCCGCACCAAACTTTACAAAATAGTCTTTAACTTTTTTGGCTCCAGTTTCGTCAGCAACAGTATATTTTTTTTGCAAAACAGCCAGTGATGGGCTCAAAACAGAAGTGGTTTTGGCTGGAGCGACGACTGTTGATACACTGCTCGTCTGTTTACTAGTAGTGGTTTTTGAGGTGTTTTTAGTTTGAGTAATTTGACTATATTTATCCATCAACTCATCAACAGTAACTGATGACTGTGGAGTATCGATGGACAATTTATCTGGGAATTCATAGCCAACGCTAGCCTGGCCACTGATATTATCAAAAATTATTTGTCCTTGTTCTTTAATATCTTTTGCGATCACATTAATGGCGAGTTTTTCCGGTAATCTTGAATATCTATTGATCCATATTTCGATTGTCTCTTTAATGTCGTTGGCATTAAAGAAATCTGTGGCCTCAGCCAGAGACTGATTCAACCTGGATCTCATAGTTGCTTCATCAACACCGTTGGGTAACTTGCCTGTTTTGTCATCCTTTGATACAGCGATGAAGAAATCAACAAATTTAGGAACATTCAAAGTAAGTTCATAGCCCAGCAAACTCTTATTGTTTGGATCCCCCGGCAATGTCTGACTGACAGTAAATAATCCTGGGCTATTTTTGTAAGCCGCCAAAACTTTATCTTTGTTAATATTGTTCTCTGCACCATCCAAACCTGAGGTAATATCAGTACTATACTGACCCAATTTATTTAGGTCGCTTTCCTGAAGCTTTACCCATTTCCCAACAATTTCGTTCTTCAAAAAAATAATGTCCGGATCACTGCTTGGCAAGTATCCGCTTATTTCCTCTGGTATTTTATTCAATTTTACATATAATGCCTTATCCGCCCAAACAAAATCTAGAATATTACTACCATCTATAGCTACCGACATAATTCCACTCTTAAATTTACCGTCAATTGAAATATTTGCTACCCCTTTATTATTAGCAATATCGGACTTGGCGACCATTTTAAACGTTGCACTTTCAGTAAATGGCATACCCGCAATCGAATTTCCTTCTGGCGCAGAGGCACTCTCAGTCAGTTCTAAAGTAGTAATGCTGTTATTTTTCTGCACAGCAGCCTGAGCCAATTTGATCAAAGAGTTTGATACTAGACTATCTGGGTTCGGAGCGTAAAAGTAGAAATAGGCGTAAACAGTACCAGACAAAACCAAAAATATCACGACTAGTATAAAAATTATCAGACCAAGATGGGACTTCTTGGTTTGCGGTATCACTGTCTGTGGCACCTGACTAAAACCACCCATGCTTTGTGGCTTAACCTGTCCCATGGTCGGCATTATCGGTGTGGAATCATATTCATGCATTGGCTGTGGAGCTGGAGCGACGACAGGTCTTGTCTGATTAAAAACGATAGTTGAATCTAATGATGGTCTGATCTTAATTGGTGTGACAGGTACTACGGGTTGTGGAATTGGGGCTTTTTCCACAACACTCGGCACCACAACAGGTTCTTGAACCGCTGTTATTGGAACAGCGACTGCTGGAATCGGAGTAGGGTTCACTTGAATTGTTGGTGCTGCTGTCACTGGAATTTCTTGTACTGGTAAATTGACAGGAATGTTTTGAGTTGGAACCACTCCTACCGGTTGAATAGGTTTGGCTGGTGCCACAACTGGCTCTGGCGCCGCATTCATTACACTTAGGGCAGCATCAATCTCCGATGGCAAAAAACCACTGTTCATGAGATTGGCTTTGACACTGTTTAGATCTTCACCAGCAATCAACTACCCCGCAGCAAGCTGACGGGGTATGAGGAGTTCCAGTGCCAAAAG
>JBAWVR010000084.1:0-1993 GCA_037147155.1 bacterium
GTATAATAGTTCCATATGGTAAACAGAATGCGTCATAACAGATCCCACCGTGGCAATGTGCGTTCACATCACGCTCTCAAGGGCAGTGCTGGAGCTAAGTGTCAGGATTGTGGAACTGTTCGTTTAAATCATCATGCTTGTGGTAATTGTGGTAAATACAATGGCCGTGTAGTTTTGGATGTTGGTGCTAAATTGGCCAAGAAAACCAAGAAGGCTTCCAAGAAAAGTACAGCAAAAGCAAAATAATTCATTTTATTTTTTAACAAAATAGTTCTTTAAATTAATACTATGGCAAACAGACATTTAGCCAGGTCAATCGTCCTACAAACCCTCTTTGAGGTTGATTTTCGTGCGGAAACTGCGGATCCAGCCGAAGTGGTTTTGGAACGCGATGCTGTGGAATTTGCCCCAGAAGAAAACGACTTGTCATTTGCCAAGAATCTTTTGACTGGAGTATTAGGCAAGAAAGAAGAGTTAGATAAAATTATTATTACAGCGGCCCCAGACTGGCCACTCGACAAGATTTCTATTGCTGATAGAAATGTTTTGCGTATGGGCTTGTTTGAGTTATTGTTTGCTGACCGCAAGGAAGTGCCAGCCAAAGTTGCTATCAACGAAGCAATTGAACTCGCCAAGAATTACGGTGGTGGTAAAAGCGGTAAATTTGTTAACGGTGTTTTGGGTTCGGTCTACCGCGAAATCGGTGAACCGGGCAAGGAAGAAGTTTCTAAGCGCAAGATGCCACCAAAGGATGTACCTTATGAAGAGATGCCAATTGAAAGACTTGGTGGAGCAGTAGTTTATGCTCGCCAGAGTGAAGATATTTATTTGGCTTTTGTTCATGATGTATTTGGTTTTTGGACTTTGTCCAAGGGCCGTATTGAGCCGAATGAAAACGAAGAAGAAGGTACCAAGCGCGAAATCAAAGAAGAGATTGGCCTAGATATTGCTATTGAACAGGAGTTGGGGCAGAATGAATATATCGCTTCCCACCCTGAGAAAGGCAAGTTGCGCAAGCAGGTCAAATACTATCTCGCCAAGGCTGATTTCAAGGATTTGGTCCTCGAAAAAGTTGGTGGAGGTCTTGATGATGCTAAATGGTTTAAGTTGGACGAAATCGTCAATCTAAATCTTTATAATGATATTTTGCCACTCGTGGCGAAAGCCGTAAAAATAATTGCGGAAGAAAAGGAAGTAAAGGAATAATTTCGTTTACTCACGGGACTACCGCAAGGTCAAAATGAAAAACATAGATTTTACTAAATTTGAAGAAGCTATCGGTCTAACTTTTAAAGACCGAGGTTTGTTGCGCCAAGCTTTTACCCATCGTTCGTTTTTGAATGAGAATCGTGATTTGGAATGGTCACACAATGAACGTTTGGAATTTTTGGGTGATGCTGTGCTTGAACTCATTGTTACTGATTATTTGTATGCCAAGTTTCCTAGTTGTACTGAGGGAGAGCTCACTGCTTATCGTTCATCATTGGTGAATGCCACTACTTTGTCTGAAGCCGCTAGAAAGATTGATGTGAATGAATTTTTGCTATTGTCCAAAGGTGAAGCCAAAGACATTGGTAAAGCTCGCCAGTATATTTTGGCCAACACCATGGAGGCGGTTATTGGAGCTATCTTTTTGGACCAAGGTTATGAATCAGCTAAATACTTTATCTCTCGCAACATTTTCCATTTGATTGATGAAATTTTGGAAAACAAATCCTGGATTGATTCCAAAAGTTTGTTCCAAGAAAAAGCTCAAGAATTTTATAGTCAGACTCCAGTTTACAAATCCGTAAAGGAAGAAGGTCCGGATCACGACAAACATTTTACAGTAGCGGTCTATGTGGGCACAGAGCTCATTGGTGAAGGAGAAGGTAAGTCAAAACAAGAAGCTGAACAAATGGCGGCAAAGTCGGCACTGGATAAGAAAGGGTGGATCTAGCCCGTTAAAGTTTTTGCCAATGCATTATGCAATACGTTTACGTCTTATTAAGTA
>JBAWVR010000085.1:0-1884 GCA_037147155.1 bacterium
ATAGATTAGTTTACAATAGGGTTACTTATGACAAATAAAGATAAGATATTAGATATTATAAAGCTTTCAGGGCGCATCACTTCTTCAGATATTGTGAATAAAACCGGTGTGTCTCGTCAGTATGTCAACATGGTTTTGAACGGGTTGATAACTGAAAAGGAGGTGATTAAGATAGGTAAAACCCGATATGCTTTTTATGTTACTGCCAAATATCTCGTTCAACATCCAGAAATCTCTCCAGCCGACTTCACTAAAACCTATAGAAACAAGCATCTTGAAGAGCATATTGTTTTGGCTGAGATTGAAGAAAAATTCTCTAAAATAAAAGAACTACCAGAAAATATTTTCAGTATTTTTACTTTCGCCTTTTCAGAAATGTTTAACAATGCTATTGAACACTCCAACTCAAAAGTCGTTTCTATTAAAATTTCTCTCGCTGGCAAGAAATTAAATTTTAGTGTTTTAGATTCAGGTGTCGGTGTATTTAGAAATATTATGAGAAAGAAGGGATTGCGTTCCGAAATAGAAGCCATCCAAGATCTGCTCAAGGGTAAAACAACTACCATGCCCAAATCTCACTCAGGGGAAGGAATATTTTTTACCTCCAAGTCGGCCGACATGTTTGTGCTTGATAGCTTCGGTTATCAATTGATTGTTGATACAAAAAAAGACGAGGTCAACATTAAAAACACAACAGTGATAAAGAGAGGAACAAAAGTCGAATTTGAACTGGATGTAAAATCAGAAAAACATTTAAAAGATGTTTTTGCTAAGTATTCAAACCTGTTTGATGCGGGCAGTTATGGTTTTGATAAAACAGAGATTAGAGTAAAGCTGTATACCGTTGGGGGTATTCATATTTCTCGTTCCCAGGCGCGTAGAATCCTTTCTGGGCTAGAAAAATTCAAAATAATTCTACTTGATTTCGAAAATGTACCAATTGTAGGGCAGGCGTTTGCTGATGAAATATATAGAGTTTTTAGTCATAAATATCCAGACATAAGAATAGAAGAAGAAAATATGTCTGATGGCGTTCGCTTTATGGTGGAGAGAGCCAAAAATGAAGCTAAGAAAAACTTATAAAAACCAAAACCACCCGCGGGGGTGGTTTTGGTTTAGTTATTTCTTTGACACGCTCCACAGAGCCTCGAAAAATTCGGCGTAGCTATCAATGATTTTTTTATTACGAATGATAATCATGGAGACCGGATTTTGGAAGAGATAAATAGTCACGGCGGTATTGCGGTGAATGGAAATATTCATCACGCCTTCATAATTGCCTGGCACGTAGCGATAATCAAAGCCTTTTCTACCATCAGCCGACTCGGTCAGGTATTTTTTTTGAGCCTCATTACCAATATAGCGAACTTTGATATTCTTTTTATTGCGAGAATACTCATACTGATTCACGTTACTCCCCATTTGTTTCAAATAATCATCACCCGGCCCACCGATCACGAGAATCTCAGTATTAGACGGCATTTCTTTGAGTAAAGATAGCTCATTATTTACAAAAGCCTCATTACCTTTGAATATCTGCACGGATTTTTCATCGATAGTGGCAATCAGGTCGTTTTTTATAGCCTCATTCAATAATGTGGCAGTTTTTCTGTTTTTCTCGATTTGTTCATAGAAAATTTGCGGATCCTTGGCAGAATAGCGGGTTTTTCTATTTTGGAGGTATTTTTCCACTAAACCCTTTTCCATCAAGGTTTCCAGGGAGTTGTAAATAAACTGACTGTGCAAGCCGGTCTCCTCAGCAATCTTTGAAGTCCCCACATCTCCAGCCTTGAGTAGGGCATAGTAGACCAAAGATTCTTTGGCAGATAGACCTAGTTGTCTATCTGCCAAAGAATCTTTGGTCTACTATGCCCTACTCAAGGC
>JBAWVR010000086.1:0-1840 GCA_037147155.1 bacterium
GTAATATCTTTTTACCAATAATCATCCAAAATATAGGTAAAAAGATATTACTGTGGCGCAATCACCCAATGGGCTCATATCTCACGAAATTAGCTGTCCTCTGGTCTGATCAGGTTTTCTGCACCTCTAAACAATCTTTTACTGCTCGATATTCCAAAACACAAATTATGCCAGTGGGGATTGATACAGATTTTTTTACTAAGCAAGTGATGGACCAAAAACCTAATTCAATTGTAGTAGTATCCAGAATCTCCCCAATCAAAAATATTCACCTAATTATTGAGGCCTTAAAAATATTAGCAGTAGATGGTGTAAAATTCACTGCGGATTTTTATGGTGATTGTTTACCTAAAGATAAAGAATATTGTTCACAGATTTTAAATAGGGTATCGGAGGCCGGAATGACAGATTTTGTGAGGTTTAATGCAGCTATTCCTAATCACAAGACTCCTGAAATTTATTCGTCTCATGAAGTGTTTATTAATGCCACACCAAGTGGTAGTTTGGATAAAACTATTTTTGAAGCTGGTGCCTGTGAGACTTTTGTAATTACTTCCAACCAATCATTAAGTGATGTTTTGCCGAAGGAATCAGTTTTTATGGAGAATGACCCAGAAAATTTGGCGCAAAACATAAAAAACTATTTCAGTTTGAGCTCAGATCATAAAAGTATTTTAGTTAAACAAATACATGATTTTGTGTTAGAAAAACATAGTTTGAAAAAACTGGTAAAAATGATTAGTTAGGAATAAGTATGAAAAAAATATTAATTATAGTAAATAATCTGGGAGTTGGTGGGGCGGAACGCTTGGTCGTTGATGATATCAATGAGATGATTCACCGTGGTATAGATGTTACCTTACTAACTCTCAAGGCTGAATCAGATAAGACTTTATCACATCAGTGTAGTATTTCTCCCGCCAAGTGGTTTGTAGTAAGTTTCGGTAGTTTGCTTAATATTTTCTCCTGGATGAAAGTGATTAGAGTAATTAGGGATACCAGAGCTGACCTGATTGTTACTCATTTGTGGTTTGCTAATACTGTCGGTAGGGTGTCAGCTAAAATTCTTGGTTTTAAAAATATTGTGGCTTTTGAACAGAATGTGTATGATTCGGTTAAAACGCCCAAGATGTTTTTTATTGACAGGCTAATCCAAAACTGGTGCTTGAGAATAATAGCAGTATCTGAAATAGTTAAAAAATCTTTGTTAAAGCATGGTATCAAAGAAAATAGAATAGAAGTTATTTATAACAGTGTTAATACAGAGAAGTATAAAAATATTTCAGGACAGTATGATTTTACTGTTAAAAACGAAGACTTCAAATTCCTATATGTGGGCCGATTGATAAAACAGAAAGGTGTAGATATACTAATTTCAGCTCTAGCCAAAACTAGTGGAGCGTATTTGTATATTGCCGGCCAAGGACCAGAGAGTGACTATTTACATGGGAAAGTAAAAGAATTTAATTTGGAAAATCGAGTAGTTTTTTTAGGGGTGGTAAAGGATGTTCCATTACTCATGAAATCATGTGATTGTTTTGTTTACCCATCTCGTCATGATGGTTTCAGTCTCGTTTTGTTAGAGGCCCTAGCTTCCGGTCTACCATCTATAACTTCTGATTTTGAGTCAAACTTGGAATTAGTGGACGATGGCATTAGTGGCTTGATCTTTAAGGTAGATAACATAGATGAATTAGCAGATAAGATGAACATGATAAAAACAGATGTGGACTTAAGGAAAAGACTCCGTCAGAATGCTGTCAGTAGAGCAGGGGACTTCTCAATCCAAAAGCACGTTAGTAGTATTGAGAGGTTGATAATCGAGAGAAAGTAATAATAG
>JBAWVR010000087.1:0-1781 GCA_037147155.1 bacterium
TACTCTGAAAGTCATGGCAATCCACAAAAGAGTATAGAGAGTTATACGAATAAGGCTATGACTGCGAAAATTGGTGTATACAGCTTTGACCCACAAAGTATTACTCTGCCAAAGTTAGAAAGTTATTCAATTAATTCTGAAAATATTATACCGGATCCGAAGGTAAAGCTTGCAAATAACCAGTATCTATATATTGGCATTGGTGAGCAAGGGACATTGGGTAATCCAGAGATTGGTGATTTGAGAATAAGTTATCATGTTTTAAAACCTGGATTTACAGGAACTATATTTGGTAAATTAAATGGGGATAATGTTGAGTCTTATTTAGTTAAGGACAGTTCCACACTTTATAGATTATTCACTGGAACACGTGATGAAAGTATTGCCACCCTTAACACTGAGCACCTATTTTTACTTTGGGGTATTCGTTTAGGAGGCTTCCTATTCATGTGGGTAGGTCTCATTGCTCTGTTTGCTCCAATTAGTGTGGTGTTAGATGTTATTCCAGTCTTTGGTCAGATCAGTCTTTTGTTGACGTTCATAGTTTGCTTTGTTATTGCTTTGATTCTTTCCGTCGTGACTATTTTTGTGTCCATGTTGATACACAATGTCATTGCTCTAATTATTGCCATATTTTTGATACTGGGTCTGTTTGTTTGGCTGTTTATGAAAATCAAAAACAAAAAGTCTCTTCTCTTGAATGCTGTGTCAAAAATTTCTCCAATCCCGCCGAGTCAGCCGATGATATAATAGTTTTAATAACAAGACTAAACAAAAACATCCTTCATGGGTGTTTTTGTTTTGAGTGACAGAAAGGTGTTTAGTGTTATAATTAGCCAATGGTGAATACTAATTATCAAAGTTTGATTTCCGAAATGGGTAATCAAATAGCACTTAGAAAATGGGATTTAATTAAAAGGTCAATACTTATTTCTATTCCATTCCTGTCATTTATTATTGTAACTTTTATACTTTTTAAATTTAGTTATTTTGGGACTGAGGAGGAGATAAAGAGTGGAATGATTGATAAAGTACACTTAATATACGTTGGTATATTCTTTGTGTTCTGTGGTGTTGTGGATTTTGTATTGAGAGCTACTTTTTATGTGGAAAAACTTATTTGGATAAATTCTTTTTTTGATGACAAGAAACTAACATTAGGTCAAAGTTGGAGTATTTCCAAGAAGATGCTGTGGTCGTTTGTCTTTTTTAGGTTTTATTTAATCTGTAAATATTACCTTGTTCCAATTCTGATATACATAGTTGCATCAGTTATTTTAGGTATCTTCATACATCTAGGTGTTGTTATTCTGTTGATTTTGGCCTTGCCAATAATAGTTTTGATTTACGGTTATTTTTATTTAAGAATAAAATTAAGATTCGGTCCTTTTGTTTTTTTACAAAAATACGGCCTTGGCCTAAATTACAGTAGTTTGGTATCGGAAATGGAAAAACTGAATGATTTTGCAGGGAGTGAGTCATATAAGAAAGCTCTAGTTACAAATATGGGTACAGATTCTTTGACTGTAATTACTAATACTGTGGTTAACTCAATGACTTCAGGGCTATCGGCGTTTAAGTCAGAATCACTCGGTGTTATTGGGGGAGTTATCGGCTCTGTTGTTAAAGAGACTTCTAGTCAGGCATTAAAATTTGCCAATTTAACTGTAGTTTATATTTTGTATATTCAGGCCAAAGAGATAGCAGGAATTGATAAAACGGCAAACGAAAATATTTATAAGATTTTACAATAATACAAATATGAACGAAGACATAAAACC
>JBAWVR010000088.1:0-1701 GCA_037147155.1 bacterium
TATTAATATTGTAATGTATTATCTTTTAATCAAGAAAGTTCTTGAGCTAGTCCTTTAACCCATAACCCGCAATCATAACAGGAGGTGCATCATGCAACGCATCAGAAAGAAAAAGGGGAAGAAAAAGAATATCGTGCCGGGATGCAAAATCCACGTGGACAAGCATCGCTGGTGCAGAATCGTCAACCAGACCCCAATTCATTCTGGAAACTCTGTCTTCGAGTGCGGCAATACCGGATCAATCAAGCAATATGGTACATTAAAAGTCGTTGAGGTTTGCCGGAAAAAGGGTGTCCTTGTACACTACACCACCCCAGGAAATAGAATTCCCTTTGGTGCACCACTCCCAACGGGAGCCCTAATCCGCTTCGAGAAAGCCTCGCAACTCCAAGAGATGGACATGCGTTACAAGAATTACCGAGACTATCTGTAAGTCTCAAACTCACCAACCGCCAACGAAAGCCACCAACGGCATTCGTTGGCGGCTTTTTAATCCACCCGGTTGTGAGATTCGGCGTCGTTTTTGGAAATTGCGTTCAATTATTGCTTTGATAAGCTAATTAGCAAAACAGACTTTAGCTTTACACTAAAATCTGTTTTGACAAAAACAATTTTAACGCCGAATTCTACAACGGGGTTCATTCCTTCTCCCCCATTAGTGCTTTGACTCTCTCCTCCATCGGCGGGTGGGTCATAAATAATTTAGAAATAGCTCCAACTTTTCCACCAAACGGATTGGAGATAAAGAGATGGGCAGTAGAATTGTTGGCGGTCATCATTGGACCATTGTAAGCAGAAATCTTTTTTAAAGCATCGGCCAAACCTTCGGGATATCTGGTGAGTAGTGCTCCGGAAGCATCGGCCAAAAATTCACGCTTGCGGGAAATAGCAAAGTGGATGAGCTGGGCGACAATTGGTGAGAGAATAATTAGCACGATTCCAACAATAAACAAGACCCCACCGAGTTTATTATCACTATCCCGATCGCGGAAGAATGATCCGCGCAAAAACATATCAGACAAGATTGTGACGAAACCAACCAAGACCACAACGACGGTACTGAGCAAAATATCGCGATTACCAATGTGAGACAACTCGTGTGCGATTACTCCTTCTAATTCTGTTTTATTTAATGTAGTCAAAAGTCCTGAGGTAACTGCGACCACAGCGTGTTCCTTGTCACGTCCGGTGGCAAAGGCATTTGGGGCGGGGTCATTTACGACATAGACTTTGGGCATTGGTAGACCAGCGGTGATAGAAAGATTTTCTACGATGTTGATGAGATCGTGTTCTAGAGCTTCACTAGCTGGTCTCGCATGATGCATAGTCAAAACAATTTTGTCAGAATACCAGTAACTCACAAAGTTCATAAGGAGACTAAAACCTACAGCAATGTAGAGAATTTCCGGTCGACCGTAAAGATAACTAATCGCCCAGCCGATAGCAATAACCACAACCAAAAACATGGTCATGAGAAACCAAGTGCGGGTAACGTTTTTATCTTGTTGAGAGTATAGGGACATAAGGATAATTTAAAGTGTAAAAAGCAAAACACCTCTCTTGGTTGTCATTCCTGGCTTGACCAGGAATCCAGGCGACCTTTCCGTGAGGAAAGTCTTAAAAATACTGGAATTTCCCTCCTTACAGGAGCAGTACACCTTTTGGATATAATTTCGTTATCACTCAATTCTATCTCAAAAG
>JBAWVR010000089.1:0-1565 GCA_037147155.1 bacterium
GAGAGAGAAGTATCTCAAGACGAGATATGGTAGGAATTTTCTCAAGACTACCTTGTACAACTTTTTTGTTGGCAAAAATTTTCTCGGGTAAGCCCGAAAAAATTTTTGCCGACGCATTTTCAATGCAAAAAGTTGCTTGAATAATATACTTTTACTTTAGAGCTCTATTTACCATTTGACGCTACAACAACTTTTTATCGGCAAAAACTTTAACGGGTAAATCTCCTCCGTTTTAAATTCCTAAAAATTATCGTGTAAAACAAAACCACGGTCCTCGGCCGTGGTTTTTATGAAGGCGATTTCATTTCTTGTTGTACCGAACCTGATTGGATAGAGTTATCCAACCATCATCAGGTTGTTGGTAGATGGTGATTATCATGTTTTCAACATCAATGGTGACCAGAACAATTCGGTCCCAAACAATGTATCCAACGTTGCGATAGATTGCCCCCATCACTGATTCCGAGAAGATTTTGACTCTTCTAAAACCTTCGAGATGATAACCAATAGTATCAAAGAGAGACAAACCCGTTCTCGTTCTTTCTTTGTGCGGGTTTACACCGATTTCTTGGCCGCCCCAGACGATAGGGATTAGTGTACTGTCGGCAAAGTAATAAGGTGTTTTTTTGCTTTTGATTCGCATAGTTTCTCGGTCGGCAGTTTTATTCTCTACTGTCCAGAGAGCGATATTCCTTTTTTCGGCCGGTAGGGTATCCATGCTTTCAAGGACTTTACCCAGGTTTTCTATTCTGGGTATGCAGGTTTGATTCACCATAATGAATCCTCCAATTAATTGTGAATTGTGCAAAGACTAGGTTTTGCGTTCCGACGCCAAACCGTTTCTATATATAACGGTAACACACTCAGGGGGTGTTGAGAAGTGGGTATTTTGCTTAGAAAATTGTATAGCCTTTATAGATAATTGTCCGGTTGTGAGATTTGCCATTGTTTTCAAAGAAAACATTGAATATTTGAATAAGGGTTGTTGTGCAAAAAGTAAGTTATTTTAAGTAAAAATGATAAAATTCCTATTTTAATGGCAAATTCTACAACGGGATTGACTATTTCCTAATGTTTTGTTAGGATAGGCGTTATGTTAATGATTAGATTACAAAGAGTGGGTCGCAAGAATGAACCAAAATTCCGCGTTGTTTTGACTGATTCAAAGAACGGTCCAAAGAGCGGTCGTAGTTTGGAGACTCTTGGTTCCTATGACTCTCGTCCCGGCAAAGACCGCGACAACAGTTTTGACGGTGATAAAATCAAATATTGGATTTCTAAGGGTGCTAAATTGTCAGACACTATGCACAACCTTTTGATTTCTGCTAAAGTTTTGACTGGCAAGAAAATCAACAAGCTTCCAAAGAAGAGTCCAATTGTTAAGCCACTTACCCCTGAGCAAATCAAAGCCGCTGAAGCTGCAAAAGTAGCTGCTGCCGCTCCTGCACCAGAAGCCGCTCCAGTTGTTGAAGCTCCAGCTCAGACTGAAACTCCTGCTGCTTAATCTCAAATTAAATCATAATATTCCTCGCAGCTTGCTGCGAGCGTCCGAACGCTAAGTGGTG
>JBAWVR010000090.1:0-1547 GCA_037147155.1 bacterium
ATTGTATCTAGTTCCACCTTTTTTTGCAGACAAATAAGTCTGCAAAAAAAGGTGGAACTAGATACAATTACTATGCCTACAACAAACCAGCTGGCCAGGGCGTTGGTAATCAAAGTTATGAAAAGGGTTTTTATGAGAATCTTAAAGGTAAACACCTCTTCCCGGCTGACCAATTAGACAAACGAGATTCTGGTTTGATTATCGTTACCAATGACGGTCGTTTAACCACCCGTCTACTCAATCCTGAGTTTGAGGTTGAAAAAGAATTTCTAGTTACTACAAGAAACAATATCCACGAAAACTTTCGAGAAAAAATTAAGAGTGGAATCACAGTTGATGGACACGTTATCTTACCTAAAAAAGTTAAGGTCTTGGGTGATAAAACCATTATCATTTCTATTGATGGTTTTGGACGTCACGAGATTCAAGCTATGTTTGCCGTACTCTTTAATGACATCGCTAGTCTCGAACGAACTGCTGTCGCTAATATCAAATTAGGTAAACAAGCCTACAGCACTTTCCGCGAAATTACCGGTACGGAACTTGATGAGTTCCTAGAGATTCTGAAGATACCGAAACAGTAATCAGAAACCTGGACGGTTTAGGATATAAAACACAAGAACAAAAAAAACGGCCTTCGGCCGTTTTTTTATCCTTAACCACCTCCGTCATCCTGAGCATAGCGAAGGATCCATCCCTGATTTTTCCCCTCCGTCTTTGCGAGGTTGAGTGTTGTGGTTAGGACCCAACACTCAAAGACGGAGGCTGACGAGCCGATGAGGGGTTGAGGATTGGGGTATGGGGCCCCAACCGAAAGACCTTCTGAGATATTTTGTGAGTAATACGAAACAAAGTATCCAGAATGGTGTACTGATCCTGTAAGGATGCGAAATTTTCAGCAGAAAATTATACGTGACTGGCGAAGCCCCGCCTGACCGATTTAGTCGGGCAGGAATCCAGGAATCTTAATTGGTTTTAAAACCTAATTCCGATATCTGGATTGCCACAGGCCAAGGTTTTTTGTTTCAAAGAAACAAAAAACCTTGGCCTTCGCAAAGACGGAAAGGTATATTTCACAATTTGAGATATCTACTTCAACGTAATCGACTTGATCACCACTGCCTCCACAGGTCGATCATTCTGTCCGGTCTTAACATTATTAATTTTAGTCACCACGTCCATACCCTCGGTAACATTACCAAATACTGTGTGTTTAGTATTCAAGAAAGAATTGTCAGCGACATTAATAAAGAATTGACTACCATTAGTATTTGGACCGGCATTTGCCATAGAAATACTGCCAACTTTATTATTATTACTTGGAGTAATTTCATCAGCAAACTGATAACCTGGACCACCAGTTCCCCAACGTGACATCATGGCATCATCCTTACTTAATGGATCACCACCTTGATTCATAAAATCCTTAATTACACGGTGAAATTTGGTGCCATCATAGAAACCACTTTCCGCCAACTTCACAAAGTTAGCCACGGTGTTTGGTGTCACCTCTGGACTAAGCTTGATAGTAATATCTCCCACACTTG